>DATAIE010000699.1:0-8166 GCA_036262875.1 Verrucomicrobiales bacterium | reverse complement strand
GCGATGCCACGTTTTCCACAACGGGCTCGGCGCAGGCACCGGTAGTGGTGACGGGCGCAGCTTCCGAAATCACCGGCGTCTCCGCCAAGCTCAATGGAACGGTCAATTCCCAGGGATCGCCCACAACGTGGCAGTTCGAGTATGGATCGGATGTGAGTTATGGATCGGTGATTCCCGCGGTGGCCGGGAGCACCAACGCCGGCACCGCAGAGCCCGTGAGCACCACCCTCGGCAGCCTGACTCCCGGCACGACCGTCTTTTACCGGCTGAAAGCCACGAACTCGGTGGGCACCATCTACGGCAGTGGCGGCAGTTTCACCACTTTGCAGCCGCCGGCGGTGGTCACGCAAACAGCGATCGCCATCACCACCACCGGTGCCACGCTGACGGGCACCGTGAACCCGAACGGCTCCGCCGCTTCCTGGCAGTATGAATACGGCCCGGATACCAACTACGGTCAGGTGTCGCCCACACTGCCCGGAACGACCGGCACCGGAAACTCACCCGAGACGGTCCCCACCAACCTGAGCGGACTCACACCGGGCGCCACTCTGCACTACCGGCTCAAAGCCACCAACGGATCAGGGACGGTCTACGGCGCGGACATGACGTTCACGACAAAGCAGCCGCCCACCGTCGTGACCGGCCTGGCCTCCAGCATCACCGCGAGCGGAGCCGTTTTGAATGCCACCGTGAATCCCCGCGGTGCGGCTTCGACATGGCAGATCGAATACGGGACCACCACTGCCTACGGTCAGTCTCTCCCTGTCACCCCCGGCGACGCCGGAAACGGCACCGCCGCGGTAAACGTCAATGTCCCGGTCACCGGCCTGCAGCCCAACACGGTGTATCACTTCCGCGTGAAAGCCACCAGCACCTACGGCACCAGCAACGGCAGCGATGCCGTCTTCACGACGAACAACAACATCCTCGGCTGGAGACAACTGAACTTCGGCACCACCGCCAATACCGGTGATGCCGCCGACAATGCGGACCCCGACCACGACGGAATCGTCAATCTTTTGGAATACGGATACGGAATGAATCCGAAGGTCCGGGATTCCGCCCTCCTTCCCCGCCCCACTTACAACGGGAACACACTGATCACCAGTTTTAACCAGCCCGCGGGCGTAAACGACGTGACCTACGGTGCAGAGGTTTCCACCAGCCTTCAGAGCTGGTCACCCATCGCAGACTCCGGATCCGGCGGGGCTCATACCTTCGCGGCTCCGTTCTCCTCGGCGGGCAAACACTACATGCGTCTCAAGGTCACGCTCATCCCGTAAGAAACGCTTCCGGGACACATCCGCGGTTAAAAGGGTTCCAAAAGAAAACTCCGGAACGCAGGGATCCTCCCGTGAACCCTCGCGACACGGCCTCACGACAATTCGGAACCCTGAAGGGGCATGGCAACAAAGCCCGGGGCAAGCCAGTGCAGCCCCGGGTAAAGTCCAGCAGGAAGCGCGAGCCCTGAACAGGGCGGGACAATTTTCCGGAACGCACCGGCTTCCGGCCGTCCTTTTCCCGGACGCACAATATCTATAAAAAAGCGGGAGACCTGTCTCCAGGTCTCCCGCGGTTAATCGTTTTACGGCCGGCCATCAAAAGCCGGGCTGCCGTTTACTTGTCCTTCTTCGGTTCCTCTTTCTTCGGCTCGTCCTTTTTGGGAGCGTCTTTCTTCGGAGCGTCTTCGGAGGGTTTGTCAGAGTTGTCAGGCTTCAGGAACATGCGGCCCTCCTTGTAGTTAATGACGGCATCCAGTTCCCGGAGAAACTCCGCACCAAAGAGTGCATCGTGATTCCCTTCACCGCCGACGGAGCCTTTATGAATCTCGGCGCTGAGGGCAATACGATCGCGGATAATCGCGTCACCGAGTTTGATGAGCGGCACTTTCGTAATGGCTGCGGGAGCCTCACCGCCGATCCCGCGGATCACCTGATCCATCGGTCCCACTTCGAGCTTGGCGATGTCCTTCGCGTATTTCAGATCCATCGTGCAACTGTGGGCACCTGTATCGATGAGGAAACGGGCCTTGGTTTCACCGACGAGTCCATCCACCAGAATATGATTTCCCTCCAGGCGGTACTGGAAGGATTGATAGGCGCGCAGCTCGAGCAGTTCTTTTACGGTGAGCGTGCGCCACTCCGGGTTCTTGGCGAGATCATCGCGGAGCTTGCTCCACTTCTTCACCATTTCCTGATCCGCTTCGCTGAGTTTTTCGAGGGGCACCACGGTGGTTTTCCCGTCCTGCAGGCGGAACGTGGCATCCTTTTCCGTCTTATCGACGAGACCGGCCACAAAGTTTTTCGTGCCGTCAGCGCTCGTCCAGCGGCGGAATTCGGCCTTCGCTCCGTCCGTCTTTTTGTCCGGAGCCTTGGCGATATTGTCCGTCTTGAGGAACATACGCCCCTCCCGGTAGCTGATTACTGCATCCAGTTCCCGGAGGAAATCCGCACCGAAAATCACATCAAACTCGCCAGGACCGCCGCCGATGGGGATGAAGTCCGTGGCAAGGAGCTTGCGGTTTTCGATCAGGGCATCTCCGAGCTTGAGGACCGTGATCTTCGTCACCGCGGCCTTCTGCGTGCCGGCCACCCCGCGAATCTCCTGGTCGTAGGGCCCGATCTCCAGGCCGGCCTCTTTCGCCGATTTGTCATGGATGATGGAGGAATAGGCACCGGTATCGATCATGAAGCGCATCGGCTTGCCGGCGACTTCCCCGTCCACAAAGATGTGGTTGCCGTGGATGTCGAACTCGAAGGACTGATAGCCGCGGAGTTCCAGCATCTCCTTCACGGTCAGCGTGGCAAACTCGGCATTGCTCAGCAGGTCGTCTTTAAATTTGGTCCACTTGCGGACGAACTGCTGGTCCGGCTCGCTGAGACCGCTGATCGCCTGCACGAGCGGCTTTCCGTTTTGAAGCTTGAAGGTGACGGAGGAACCGGACTTGGCGGTAATGACCGCATAGAAGGTCTTGCCGTCTCTCGTGTTGAAGCGGCGGAAGGCGGCGGCTTTCTCGTCTGCATTCGCGCCGGAGGCAAAGCTGAGCAGCAAAGCGGCGCAAAGGGCGGAAGCGTAGTTTCGGACGTATTTCATGGAAGGGTGGAACGGAAGTGTTGTTTTCAGGCGGAAGTCATAGCCGCCGGGCGCAGGAATGCGCAAGGCTGGACTTTGGCGTCCCCCCACAGCGCCGCAGTTGCGGATTTTTACGGGAAAATCGTCAAGTGCCGGGATTCATGGCCTCCAGCATTTCCCGGACTGCTCCCTTCAATCCCAGGAACAGCGCGCGGCAAACGATGTGGTGGCCAATATTCAACTCCGCCAGGTGCGGAATGCGCCGCAGAGGCGGCAGATTGCCGGTGGTGATGCCGTGACCGGCGTTGATCTGGAGACCCAGGGCGCTTCCCTGTTCACCGGCCGCGATGAGACGGGCGAGTTCCGCCTCCCGCGCCGCGCCCGTTTCATTGGCGTAGGCTCCGGTGTGGAGTTCGATCATGTCTGCACGCAGCTTCCCGGCGGCCTCCACATGGGCGGGATCGGGATCGATGAACAGGCTCACCCGCACTCCGGCGTCCTGCAGGCGGCGGATCGTGGGGTCGAGTTGTGCTTTCAGCCTTGCCGCGTCGAGCCCTCCCTCAGTCGTGATTTCCAGCCGGTTTTCTGGGACCAGGCACACGTAGTCCGGCCGCACCCGGCAGGCGATTTCGAGGATTTCCGGAGTGTTTCCCATTTCCAGGTTCAGGGGAATCCGGAGTTCCTGGCGCAGGAGGTGGACATCGCGGTCATGAATGTGGCGGCGGTCCTCCCGCAGGTGCACGGTGATGGAATGCGCGCCTGCGGCCTCGCACTCGCGGGCCGCCTCGAGGATGGAGGGTTCTTCATTGTGGACTCCGGGGGTGCGCGCATAGCGGGCCTGCCGGAGTGTCGCCACGTGGTCGATGTTGACGCCGAGTTTCAGCATTGGTAGGAAAGCTCAGATGAGCCTCTCAGCCTGGCCCGCTGGCCCGCGGCTACAATCAAAAAATCCCGCGGCATCAATAACGGCAACGTAACATTTTTGCCCTGGTTTTGCGCGTTACGGAATTGTCACAAGTCAGTTTTTGATAAACCACCCTCCCGCGGCTTCACTTTAGCGTGGCAGTCTATTGAGGTCTGCAACATACGCCGGCCAGTCTGCAAATTACGTGCATCCGCTCTTTGTTTGCAACCGCCGGCGATAACCAAAAACCCACCAAACAACTCATGATGCAGCATCGAACCGTCATTCGCTCTCTCTTTGCCGCCAGCCTTCTCTCCGCGGGAAACGTCATGGCCGGCCCCACGCCTCCACCGCCCACCGAACCCGCCGCTTCTGAAAGCAGCGTCTTCGATAAAATCTGGGGATTGGCCACCCTCTATAAAGATGACAGCAACCACTTTCTCGAGGAAATCGATCTCGTGGGGCGCTATCAGGGCCAGTATTACGACATCGGCGGCGACGGTAACAACGCGGATGACTGGGATCACCGCCGCACCCGCATCGGCCTGAAAGCCAAGATGTTCGACAAGCGCCTGGAGTTCTATGGAGAGGCGTTTTTTGATTTCAATCCTGACACCTATCTCTACGGGGGCTTCAAAAACTTCAACCTCGCATGGAAATTCAGTGACGCCTTCGTCCTGACGGTGGGTAAAATGGAACCGAAGTTCAGCTATGACTACAGTATGTCAGATACGCTGATGCTGAATTTTGAGCGGAACGCTCTGATCAACCAGTTTAAAATCGACTATAACAGCGGCGTGACCGTCAGCGGCAAGATCGACAAATGGAGCTATTACGCCGGTATCTTTTCGAACCAGGCGGACAAAACCTTCGGCGATTTTGACGGCGGTTATACCGAATCCGCTTTTGTCAGCTACGACCTGAAGGACGCCTTCAAGATGGATAAAGCCGTCTGGAGACTGGACTACATGCACTCCAATCACAAGACGGGAGACACGCTGTTTACCGGTTTCGACAACGGAGTGGCCACCAGCCTTGATTTGAAGCAGGGCCCGTGGGGTCTGACCACGGAAGTCCTCGCCGGTTTTGGAGACGCTGACACTTTCGGCGTTCGCCTCGTTCCGACGTATGATATCAACAAGAAGCTGCAACTGGTCGCGCGCTATCAGTACGCCACTTCCAACAAAGCCAACGGCCTCGCTCCTCAGGGACGCTATGAGGGGATCGGAGCCGGAGCCACCCGGGGCGACAACTACAACGCGATCTACCTTGGCCTGAACTACTATATCTACGGCCACAAACTCAAGCTCATGAACGGAGTGGAATACGCCAGCATGGATCAGGCCGCGGGCGGAAACTTCAATACGTGGACCTGGATGAGCGGCATCCGCCTTTACTTCTAACCCTCCCGTTTTCATCAGGTTACCCCGGTCTTCAGGTGCTTAACCGGCGGTGCCATTGACAGCAGGCAGGCCCGTATCCGCAAGGATGCGGGCCTGCTCGTTTTTGGAGCGCGCCTCCGCCGGGCTGTCCACTTTCACGCCCGCCATCAGGTCCTTGTTCCCGCCATATCCATCCCCTGTTTCAGTGCATTCGTGTACATCGGACCGTGGAGGCTTGCACGTTTCGCGGCCTCCATCATACTCCTCTCATGACTCCCCCCTCCAATCTCCGCTGCCTTGTTGCCGATGACGACCCGCTCATCTGTGAAACGGTGGAGTCTCATCTGCAAAAGGCGGGAGGAGTGGAATACTGCCTCAAGGCAAACGACGGCCTCACCGCCCTGAATCTGCTCTCGGCGGGCGAGTTTGATCTCATTTTCCTCGACCTGCAAATGCCCGGGCTGGATGGCGAATCGCTCCTGCGCGCCATGCCGCGAGGTCTGCCGGTCATCGTCATTTCCGCGAGCACCGGGTTTGCCGCCCAATCCTACGAATTCGACGTGGTGGACTACCTCGTAAAGCCGCTGGAGTTTCCCCGGTTTTGCCAGGCGCTGCACAAGGCCCGCCAGCGCATCGCCATGAAGTCCGGGAGTGCCGCCGCCGAACGGCCCGTGGAGGAAATCTTCGTCAAAGACGGCACCCGCGTGCAAAAGGTGGACCTTCAGCGCCTGCTCCTGATCAAGGCGGAGGCAAACTATGTGGACTTCATCATGGAGGAGCAGTCCGTGATGAGTCTCATGAGCCTGAAACGCCTCGAAGACCTGCTGCCGGAGCACTTCATCCGGGTCCACCGCTCCTACATGGTGAACCGCAACCGCATCAGCCGCATCGAGGACGGCCATGTCATTATCGGCAAGCACCGCGTGCCCGTGGGCGACTCCTATCGCGAGGATTTCCTGCGCCGGCTGAAGGTGGCCAACTGACCGGTGGTCTTTGGCATACCCGCAACCAGCCTCTTGCTCCGGGCGGCAATTCCTCCACATTATCTCCGGTCCCTCCCTGCCGCCGGGCTCCCTGATATACAGGATTCCGGCTCACCGTATGCCGTTCATGCTCCGACTCCTCCCGGCCGTTCTCCTGTGCCCTCCCGCTTTCGCCTCCGGCGCAGAGGTGAGTTTTAACCGCGACATCCGGCCGATTCTCACCGAGAACTGTTTCCATTGTCATGGTCCGGATCCCTCGGGAAGAAAGGCGGAACTCCGCCTGGACCTTGCCGACCATGCGACCGCAAAGGCAAAAAGCGGCGCGCTGCCGGTCGTCCCCGGCAAGCCGGAGGAAAGCGAGTTGATCAAACGCATTTTCGCCGCCGACCCGGAAGAGGTGATGCCCCCGGCGGAAACACATAAATCCCTCAAGCCGGAGCAAAAGGAACTCCTGCGCGAGTGGATTGCTCAGGGCGCCAAATATGAAGGCCACTGGGCCTTTTCAAAGCCGGTGCGCCCGGTCGTGCCAAAAACCGAAGCGGCATACTCCCATCCCATCGACGCCTTCATCGATACCCGGCTGCGTGAATCCGGCCTGTCCCTGTCCGCACCGGCGGACAAACACACTCTCGCCCGGCGGGCGTCGATCGATCTCACGGGCCTTCCTCCCTCGCCGGAGGAACTCGCCGCGTTCCTCAATGACCCGGCGCCGGATGCCTTTGAACGCTACGTCGACAAACTGCTCGCCTCCCCCCACTATGGTGAACGGTGGGCGCGTGTGTGGCTGGACATCGCCCGCTATGCCGACAGCGCGGGCTATGGTTCCGATCCCCTCCGTCTCAATATATGGCCATGGCGGGACTGGGTGATCAATGCCTTTAACCGCAACCTCCCGTGGGACCAGTTTTCCCGCGACCAGCTCGCCGGAGACCTCATTGAAAAAGGCACTACCGACCAGGTGGTCGCCACCGGATTTCACCGGAACACGATGACCAACACCGAGGGCGGCACCGACGACGAGGAGTGGCGCGTGGCCGCCGTCAAAGACCGGGCCGCCGTCACGGCTCAGGCTTGGATGGGGCTCACCATGGGGTGCGCACAGTGTCACAGCCACAAATTCGATCCCATTTCCCAGGAGGAATACTATCGTTTCTACGCCTTCTTCAATCAGACCGAAGACAACGATCAGCCTAACGAGGCACCGGTGCTGCCGCTGCCGACCGCGGACGAACAGGCCAAAATGGACGCATTGAAGCAGGAGATTGCCGCGCTGGAATCCAGTGCAAAAAACTCCTCCCCCGCCCTTGAGAAGGAATTCAGTGAATGGGAGCAGCGGCAAAGCCGGGGAGTCGTTTGGGAGCCGCTCGAGGTCACGGCTCTGAAGGCAGGAAGCGGGAAGACTCCGGAATGGGAGAGGCTGAACGATGGTTCCATCCTGACAAAGAACACCGGTGATGCCGCCGTCACTTTCAATATCACGGGAACCACAGACCTCCGCAGCATCACCGGTCTGCGCCTCGAAGTCCTGCCCCACGATTCCCTGCCCTCGCAGGGGCCGGGGCACGCAAGCCAGGGCAATGCGGTCGTCAGTGAAATCAGCCTCGCGGCAAAGCCGGCCGCCCCCGCGCCGCAGGTGCGTTACGTGCGCGTGGAACTGCCGGGGAAGAGGCGCTTCCTTCAACTGGCCGAAGTCCAGGTTTTCTCCGGCAAAGACAACATCGCACCCTCCGGCAAAGCCCGCCAGTCCAGCACCGACTTTGGCGGCGAAGCCTCGCGGGCGAATGACGGCAACACGGACGGCGAGTTTGAGAAGAACTCCGTT
>DATAIE010000698.1:0-6402 GCA_036262875.1 Verrucomicrobiales bacterium | reverse complement strand
TGGTCGATGTTGGGAATCTCGTTGCCGCTGATGTTCACAGTAGCGCCAAGGCTGTCGTTAACCTGATCGATATTGAGGGTGATCTCGTTTTTCGAGTTGATGAGGGGCTGGACGTCGAGCTGCAAAACCACTTCTTCGTATTCCACGCTGGAATTGAGCGAGGTGGTTCCCCCCGCGACCACCGTGGACTGCTGATTGCTCGGAATGGGGACGCGGGTACCGCTGGAGATGGAGCCGATTTCGTTGTTTGCGACGGTGATGTGCGGCTTGGCGAGCAGTTTGGAGCGACTGGTCGTGGAAAGGACACTGGCGTAGGCATTGAAGAAATCGCCGAACGCACCGAACAGGTTCAGACCCGCCCCGGTGGTGGGGAAGGCCGCATTGTTGATGAGAGTGGTGGGATCAATGAAGGTACCGCTCGAACCAGACCGGAAGAATCCGGCGGCACTCACGGCATGGCCGCCAAGATTGATGGTTTCAACACGGCGGAGCAGGTCCACGGAGGTTTCCATGTTGTTGCCAATAGCCATCTGGGCGATGACGGCACTGATGTGGACCTGATAGGGGCGGCGGTCCATTTCCTTAACCAGATCGCTCACGCGCTGGATGGAATCGGGCGGGCCGGAAACAATGAGGCTGTTGGTCCGGGGGTCGGAAATGAGAAGCGTCTTGCCCACGGTTTGAGCCATGGGTGCCTCCAGGTTATTCCCGCTCGCTCCCGTGCTCGAATTGAGGCCGCCGCCAGTGCCACCGCTACCGTTGCGATTAAAACCACTGCTGCTGTTTCGACTGGTGGCCTGGGTGGAGGCGCTGTTCCGCCCGAAACCACCGCCGCCGCCGAAATCGTTTCCTCCAAAGTTGCGGTTTCCTCCACCGGTGCCCCCGGCATTGCGTCCACCACCGCCGCCGCCGCCCCCTCCTCCGGCGGAAGCAGTGCCCGCCTGCCCGGCACCCGTCGCCTCAAGAGCGGTCAGGGCAGTGTTGAAAAAGTCGTTCACCGCGATGTACCGGAGTTGCTGGGTGAGCAGATTCTTGACGCGGCTGGGCTCATCGAATTCGCGGATGAGTTTTTTGAGATAGGTGACGTGTTCAATGGGGCCGTTAATGAACACACGGTTTGTCCGTGGATCGGCTTTGACGATGACAGAACTGCCGTCGGGCATAAGACCGCTGCTGGCACCCGTGCTGCTGGCAGGAACGACGCCGCCGGGCTGTTGAAGATTATTTGCCGCAGCTGCGGGCGAAATGCTGCGAAAACCGGTGCCGGCGGCCGCAGTGCCCTTCGTTTGCGCCTGGAGGATTTGATCGAGAATCGCCTGCACGTCTTCGGCGGAGGCGCGCTCGAGCTCCACCCATTCGTGGACGAGTTTGACGGGGGGAAGGTCGAGCGTTTTAGCGACCTTGAGGAGCGTGCGGATATTGGAAACATACTCCTGCACGAAAATGGAATTGGCAGAGGGCACGGCGACATATTTCGCCCACTGGCGGACGGGGACCGCGGCCGAGAGAACCTGAGATCCTTCGATGACCGGAAGGTGCTTCAGGGTAAGGACGAAATTGATGATCTTGTCCTCCTCGGGAAGGTCCTCCTCTTTGGTGTAGAGAGGGAAGCCTCTAAGGTCCCCCTCAATGCCCGGGGGCTGACCGGCCAAAGGGACGATCTTATCGATCGTGTCGTTGTACCGCTGAATGACGAAGCCCTGGATACCGAGAGCCGCCCGCATAAACTCCTCCGCCTCATGCTGGGTGAAGGGCTTCAGGGGATCGGGGTTGGCGTAAACAGTGACATTTCCCTGGAGGTCTTTGGAGCGCAGGACGTGACGGTGAGAGATTTCCTCGTACTTCGTGATGACGTCGTTGATGTCGGCGTTGATGAAGGCAATGTCTCCGTATTTGTTATTCGGATCCGGTTCCATTCCCTGCCCTTCCGCAGTTTCGACCGGTCGCGGGGCTGGTGACACCTCAGTGCGACCGGGAGGAACGAAGGTGCGACCGGCGGGCTGATTCGGGCGGGTGGCCCCTCCGGCGGGAGGCGGAATGGCGGCTCCGGTATTGGGCCGGGGGACGCGGGGAGGCCTTTGTCCGGTGGCGGGAGCGGGAGTTCCAGTGGTGGGGGCAGGGGTCTGGCCGCCTGCCGTCGCAGGCTTGGGAGTCGTGGGCGGAACCCCGGCGGAGGCGGGGGGTGCGACGGGAGGAACGGTATTTTGCGCGAGGAGTTTGGTGCGGAGAGCCGGGGAAAGTTGAGCCCCGTTGTCCTGACTCATGACAGCGAAAGGAAGGGTCAGCAGGAGAGGGAGGAGAAGGGTCGATGGACGGGACATGTGGTTATGAGAATGAAAATAGGAAATCAGAGCGAATCAGGACGCGGCTATTGAGTGGGCAGCACGACCCTGCGGCGCGAAGGAGGAGGCACGGAATTGCCGCCGGCGGGGGCAGGCTGTGGCGAAACCACGCCGTTCTGGGGCTGCGGCTGGGGCGTGCTCGGGCCGGTGAGCTGGTTCATCAGTTGCTGATTGGTCAACGATCCGGCGGGAAGAGTGATATTGTTGTTGTTGGGATTACCGCCTCCCTGCTGCATACCCTGAGGATTTTGTTGCGGACTGGAGGGGTTGCTTTGTCCGGGAATGAACGGTGCCGGGGCCTGATAGTTGTTCTGTCCAGGCTGCGCCGGGGCCCCGCCGGGACGGGGGATGACGGGGCGCGGCACCATATTTCCGTTTTGGTCGCGGACCATTTGCACGCCGGCTGCAGGGCCCTTGGCGTGCAGGGTGTCTTCGTCAAACTTCACCGTGCCCTGACGGCCATCCTTTTCGAGAGTGATCTCCGTGTTCTTCAGGGTCTTGCCGCGATTGATTCCCACCACGCGGAAACCGCTTTCATCCCGCTTCTTGTAGGCGGAGCCATCGCCAAAAACGGTGATCTTCTTCTTCTCTTTTCCGGCAAGAAGATAAACGGTGAGCGTATTCCCGCTGCCGCAATAGCCGGCCAGGGAGATCCCTTCGAAAGGGTTGGCCGCTTCCACGGTTTGCACTTTGGGGGGGTCAAACTCGAAGGGGCTTTTCGACCTGAGTTTGTCGTAAGTGGTAATGGGCTTTTCCTTCGGAGAAAAGGCATTGTCCTCCGGAGCGGGCGCTTTGGTTTCGCCAAAAGAAGAGGCGGCGGCAGCGAGCAGCAGGAGGAAGAGCGAAGCGGTGTGCGTTTTCATGGTATTGCGGCTTCGGTTGGCGGTAGTAAAGGCGACAAGCCCGTCAGCAGACGGCTACTGAGCAGGCACGAGGACTTTCCGGCGGCCATGCGATCCGCCGCCGGGTTTGTTGGAAAAATTATTAACAGTGTTGTTTTGAATTCCGGGCTGGACGGTCGCCTTCGCTTTGAGGCTGAAACTGTCAACCGCCTGGGCGGGCACAGCCACACCGGAGCCCATCCCGTTCGGCGGAGGTGTTCCGGCCGGCTGGGTGCCGGGCTGGGTGGTCATGCCTGGAATAACCAACTGAGAGCCCGTGCCGGCGTGGTTATTCGAGCCGGGGAGCGGAACGGGCCCTCCGTTGGGAGGCGGCGGCACGGGGTTGATCACATTCCCGTTTTGATCTCTCATCACCGGGCCCTTCTTTACCGGAGGTTTAGAATGAAGCGTGTCTTCGTCAAAGGAAACAGAGCCCTTCTGGCCGTTCCGTTCGAGAATGACTTTCGTGTTTTTTAGAGACTTTCCGCGCTCGATCCCCACCACGTGGAACCCGCTGTCATCGCGTTTTTTGTTCGGGGAAGCGTCTCCAAAGACCGTGATGTGTTTCTTCTCTTTCCCGGACAGCAGATAGACCGTAAGGGTATCGCCACTCCCGCAGTAGCCTGCGAGGGAGACACCCTCAAAGGGGTTGTTGTCTGTCACGGGAGGAGGTTTGGGCGGATCAAACTCGAAGGGGCTTTTTGTGCGCAGTTTATCGTAGGTGGCGATGGGCTTTTCTTTCGGTGAAAAGATTTCGTCCCGGGAAGCAGGCGGTTTTTCCGCCGCGAAGGCGGAAGCAGCAATGGTGAAAAACAGCAGGGAAACCGCGGGACACGTCTTCATGGAGTGAGTTTCGTTGAATTAGTTGGGCGGCGGCACGGGAGCCGGCGCTGGCGCGGGGACCGGAACCGGAGCAGGAGGCGGAGTCTCGCCGGCGGGCGGGGGCGTCTCTGGCTTGGCGGCATCCGGGGAGGCGGCAGGCTGGGTCTTGTCGGTCGCAGGAGGATTGACCGTATCCGCCGCCGGCTGTTCAACGTCCGCTTCACTATTTTCCACGGTGACGTTATCGGGCTTGGCCCACCACTGCTCAATATCGAGCGTCGCTTCCACGTATTGCTGGGAATCATCCACTTCGCTTTTCTTGGGAAGCAGGGCAATGTGCGGCACGAACCGGAGAGCCGTCGGCTGCTGGAGCCGGTAAATGAACTCCATCACGTCGTTCCACGGTCCGGTAGCTGTCGCTTTATAGGAGGATTTGATGAAAAATTCGGAGGCGGTCGTTTTGCCGGGAGCGTTTTTCGTAATTTCGACGTCGAGTCCGTTTTTCAACTCTCCGGTGACCACGCGGTCCAGGTGCGTTTCGCGGGTTTCTTCGCTGTCGAAGGTTTTGACGTTTTTGACGATCCAATCCTCCTTGGCCCGCGCCTCTCCCTCCTGAAGTTTACTCTTGTTCAGGACTTTGAGTTTTTTCCGCTGCACCTGCACCTGCCGGTCAATCTTCTCCATGGCGTCCGAAATGAACATCCAGCCGAAAAAATTGAGAGCGATGAACGCACCGGCCCCCAGAATGACCGCCATTCGTTTCTCGTTAGGGTTGAGCTGGGGCATTGGGGTCGGTGTTGAGGTTTCCAGTGAAAGTGAACGAAACTTTTCCGTCGCGCGGAGGATCGATACGGGAAGTATCCCAGGTGTAGTCCTTGATATTGTTCTTCACCTTGATGCCATAGCGGGTCGCCACCGAATTGTTATTGGAGTTGGTCTCCCCTTTGATAATGATCTCGGCTTTTTCCGATCCCTCCTGCACGCGGCGGTTGATTTCGATGCTCTTGATCCGTGCATCGCTGCCCGGTTCATAGAGGGGACGCACTGCCTGGTAGAGCAATTCGATGGGGTATTTTTCGAAATTGATGGCGGCGTCCATCAAAGCCGCCTGCCGGATGGTGGGGTCGACAAAGCCATAGGCCGTATCCATGCGGCGAACGTCTTTCTTCAGATCATCGAGATCATTCTGGGCCATGAAGTAGCGGGCGATAAAAATCCCCGGGACGATCAGATAACCAATGAGGCAGGCGACGACGATATTCCGGATTTTCCGCATCCGCGCCGCCCGGATTTTCCCCATGGCGACGGACACGGGCTCGATGGACCAGGTGGCGGGTGGAATGGCGGGCTTTGGCCGGGGCTCCGAACGCACCCGGGCTCCGAAGGTGCGGCTCAACTCCTCCGCCGAGCCGGGCTCCACGGAGTCCGTCCAGAGCAAAATCCCTTCGATTTGAGTGATGATCCCCTGAGTATAAAGGGGCATCAGCAGTTGCTCGATCTCCTGGGCCGTCTGCGGCGTCAGAACAGGGGTGTTCAGCGCATGATAGTAGGCCGGCTGATCGCCCCGCGTGACGCAAAAGACGAGCCTTCCCAGTTCCTTCCAAATCACCAGATGGTTGTCAGGAAGGTAGTAGAGATAAGGAGAAATCTCGAACTGCTGAGGCGCTTCACGGGGAAGATCGTCGGCGAGAGCGGGACTGAGCACGCTGGCGAGCAGCAGCGTCCGGGAATCCTCCCGCTCCACCGTGCGGTAATCCATCAGTTTCCCCACCGGGGTCTCGGGTTTGAGGCCCTGTTTTTCGAGCTGAAAATCAATGATGTCAGGCAGAAGCTCGTCATCGCCGGTGGCGGCCCGGACAGGCACCGCAAAGGCGGCACTGACCGGATAGCCAAAAACCGAGGCGGTTTTGAACGACGCGGGACCTCCCTGATCCATGGGAACACTTTGGGAAATCTGCCATCCGGAGGACGACTGTTTCCACAGATCCCATGACTGCTCGCCAGGCAAACAAATGCCGGCCTCTGTATTGGCGCTGGTGGACTTCATCTATTGGAAAAGGGGAACTTCTTCACGGGCGAGAATCTGGGGATTTCCAGTGCGATTGCGCACCACAAGCACCACGCGTTTCCGGAAATCCCCTACGGTGGCGATGCTTTCAATGTGAACGGTTTGATCATTCTCGCCAAAGAAAAGGGAGGCGTTTTCATCGTCGACCTGGAGACTGGTGAGAGCCTCCTGCAGGTTGACTTTGACATCGTCCTCCGAGTCCTCCAGCCCATCCGGACCGTAGCGGAGTTCGACGGTTTCCTGGGCATCCTTGACCATGGCGGCAAAGTCCACATTGAGAGGATCCGTG
>DATAIE010000697.1:0-2479 GCA_036262875.1 Verrucomicrobiales bacterium | reverse complement strand
CAGTCGCCATTCCCGTTCCCGGGAAAAAACCCCTCACGCGGGTGGGGAAGGCACTGACAATGCTGACAATGGTCCGCCGGTGATCCCATTGTCAGCATTGTCAGTGACCTTTCGGGGGAAATGGGGAGTTTTTTTGCTCTGCCCGCCGCGTCTGGCTGGTATTGACGCGGTGCGGGCATTCTTTAACATCGCGCGATGAGGTTGATGATTGATTCGGCGGACCGGCGACTCCTGGTTGTCGCAAAGCGAATCGTACTCACGCTGGTTGTTATTTTTGCGCTCTACATCCTTGGTTATGCGGTGCTATCCCGCTTCGGAGCTTACGCGCCCATTGCGAGGAGTCCAGACTACGTCAAGTGGTGGGAATGGGCTCCGAAAGGCACTTATGAGCAAAAGACAGGCGGATGGCTGTGGCTGCACGAATTCTATTCGCCCCTTATTGTTGCCGACCTTCGCTACTGGCACACGAAGCGGCATCCGGATGAGGGGGATCGCCGTTACGATTTGCCTTGAGTCCTCCGGGGAATATTACGGCCGGATGCTCAAATATGGACACTACCGGGGCTTGTGTCAGTTATGTCAGTCTCTTCCCCGCCCGCCTGCGGGTTTTTCGGGGAATGGAAGACGACTGGCGGTGAGTGCAAGCAAGCGTTCAAGTGATCGGAGGGCCGGAGGCCCGGCAGAGGGTAGCCGGTCGGTGCAGCGACGAAGGAGCGGAACCACCGGACCCGGAAACGCCAGGATCGCGGCGCGCCGGAGGTGCGCGAGAATCTCCCGCCTCACCACAGATGCGCGTCTTTATATTCCACGAGTCCCTTCTGCAATAACTTCACGTATTCCTCCTGAAAGGTCGTCACGCGATGGTGCTCCTCCTGGTGTAATACATACTCCCGCACCTTTTCGATGTGCCCGGCGCTGATGGTGAACGCACCATAACCCTCCTGCCAGTAAAATCCCGGGAGTCCGATTTCCCGGTGGATCCACGCGGACGAATCCGCCTTCACTTCCCGCATCACATCTGCGAGGCAATGCGTTGCCCGCAGCCCGGCGAAAATATGCACATGATCCGCCATCCCGCCTACCGCGTGCGCCTGACCGTCCATCCCGCGAATGATTCCGCCAAGGTAGCGGTGAATGCGTTCACGCTGTTCCCGGTTGAACCACCCCTCACGGTTTTTGGTGCTGAAGACGAGATGATAGTGCAGTGAGAGGTGGGTCGATGGCATGACCGTATGATTCTCGCGCACCTCCGGCGCGCCAAATTGTTTCTGTGTGGGGCGCGTATCCGGTGGTTCCGCTCGTTCCTCGCTGCACCGACCGGCTACCCTCTGCCGGGCCTCCGGCCCGCTCCTTGATAGAGGCTTGATCTACTGGCGGACCTCCGGCCCGCTCGCCTATAGAGGCTCCATCTGCTGGCGGCCTCCCAGCCCGCTCGTCCATGCGGGGTCCTCTGGTCGGAGGTTGTTTGATTCGAGCTGTCTGATTCGGGGGCTTCGGATCGTTCACCGGTCGTCTGTCTCCTCTCCTCTTTTTCGAAAAAACCTCCCTGCGCGCTCCGGGAGGCACTGACAATGCTGACAATGGTCCGCCGGTGGTCCCATTGTCAGCATTGTCAGTGACCTCCTGGGGGGAAAGGGGAGTTTTTTGCTCTGCCCGGCAGACGGCGGTGACAGCGGGAAAAGGAGCGCGGATTTTCCAATCCGCCCCGTCAACCCTGGTTTTCTCTTTGTGAGACTCGTTGCACCGGGGCGGATTTGCCGTCCCGTTGGAAAACGGGAGCTTTTTTCAGGAGGCGGGAGTCGCCGCTTCCAGCACCCGGAAGACCACCGGGTCCACCGCATCGGATTCACAATCCACAAATCCAAGGCCGCGGTAAAACAGGGCTGGCCGCGGATCATCGCGGACCGTGAAAACCCGCAGGGTGCGCTCCCCCGCCTGCGCCGCCTCCGCCAGCAGGCCGGACACAATGGCCGTGCCGATGCCCTGCCGCCGTCTGGACTCGATCACGCCAAACCAGCCAATCCACAGGCTCCCGCAGTCCCGGTAGAGTCCGCTGATGCCCACGGCCTCCCCGCCGGAACGGTGCAGCCAGTAGCCCTCCAGCCGGACGGTCCGCGGCGGGATTTCCGCCGGGAAGTCGCGCCGGCCTGCGGCATAACTCTCATACAGCGCCCGGGCCTCCTGGTGCTCCACCGGGTCGTCAAAGCACCGTGCGAAAGTGGCACACACCTCCTCCAGATTTCCGCTGGCAACCTCTTCGCTGGTGATGTGTGTTGTTTCCATAACGCTAGCTCTAGCTCTTCCCTGAACCACGCTATGTTGATTCCATTTTTTGCGAGCGAAACCACGGATTACTGTACGCTGGGTGTCGCGGCGTTCGCCGTGCTGGTGTCTCTGGCGGCTCTTGCCTTCCAGTTGAAAAGTGCGGAGGCCATGAGTTACACCACCATGCTGCTCGATATGGACCGGCTGCTCATCG
>DATAIE010000696.1:0-1776 GCA_036262875.1 Verrucomicrobiales bacterium | reverse complement strand
CAGAGGCGCACGCGGGAATCGGCAGCACTGGAAGCCAGGCGGGTGCCGTCCGCAGAGACGTGCAGCGCATTCACTGCTCCGGTGTGCCCGGTCAGGCTTCCCGCTGCCTGCAAATCCTCACTGCCAAACAGCCGGATGACGCCGTCGTCGCCCCCGGTGGCGATCATCTTCCCGCCGGTCAGCCAGGCGAGCGAAGCGACCGGCGCACCGGTATCGATCTCCCGGCGCAGGGTCGCTGACGGCCAGGTAAGAAGGCGCAGCTTCCGGTGCTCCGAGACGGCCAGCGTTCCGGAGTCGGGGGACAGGGCGGCGCGCAGGGTGTCCCATTCGGCGGACGCGGTCCACGGAGCGCTCACGCCGGTGAGGTCACAGACGCGAAGGCGACGATCTCCTTCGTTGAGGATCAGCCAGCGGCCGGAAGACAGCGTTGCCCCGTGGCGACCGGAAAAAGGCCATCCCTGGCTGTCGGGGAAAACCGTGCGAACAGCGGTTTTCCCGTCCCTCCACTCCTTTAGGATCAGCAGCGAATCCTCCGTCCGGCGCGCCATGAAGAGAAGCGCGCCGTCATTGCCGATGAACACCGGCAAGGCACCGGCGGTATCCGGAACATCCGTTTCCTCTCCACTGCGCAAATTCACCATGGTGATACCGCTCTCATCCGCCCTGCGGGCGGCGGATTTCAGGCCGTCCGGCGAAAGATGCACAGCCGCCTGAATGCTGCTCCTGCCCGCCTGCCATGAGCGGTCCACCAGGCCGGCTTCCCACAGACGTACACTGCCGTTCTCCTCCCCCGTGGCGAGGATGTTTTTGTCAGGAGCCCATGCCATCGAGCGCAGGGGCGAGCGGGCGCCACGCAGCAGCATTTCCTGACTGCCGTCGGCGGCCACATGCAGACGCAGGCGGTTTTGCTGATCGTACATTGCCAGCCACGCGCCATTCCCGCTGAGGGCAAAGAGGTTGCTGTCGGTAAACCGGCCCTCTCCCAGCGAGCGGCGCCACCGGCGCTCCCGCCAGTCTCCCTCCAGCGTGCGCAGCATCCCGTGGCTGTGGACAAGAATGCCGCTGTCATCCGCCAGCAGCGTGATTCTTCCGGCCTGCTCGAAGGCGTGGTCCTGCCAGCGCCCGAGCACGGTGCCATCCGGCAGTGAAAATACGATCAACTCCTCCGCTTCATTGTTCACCACCGCAGCCCGCCGGCGGTCCGGAGCCATCGCCAGACAACGGCCTGAGATTTCCTTAAGCACGCGCCACTCGCCCGTTTCAAGATCGAAGATCCCGGCGGCATACGGAGGCTGCACCTCGGCAGCAAGATAACGGGTATTGTCGAGAAAGGCTCCGGGCCCCGGATGGCCGGGCAGCCAGTCAAACAACCAGCGGTCTTTGAGACGCCAGAACTTCGTGCCTTCATTGTCCGCCGTGGCGAGAAGCGCACCGTCCGGAGAGAAGGACAGGCTGTAAGCAGCCGGTGCCCGGTTGGAGGAGGGGTTTTGGGCCAGGCCTTTCACGCCAACCAGATTCAACAGCGCCGCTCCCGCCTCATTCCCCCGGCGGGCGCGGCGTGCGAGTTCCTTCGCCTTCACAAAGTTCAGGTCCCATTCGTTGGGCACCCCTTTGTCAGGAATCACGGCATAGACCGATCCGTCATTTTTCCAGAGGGTCACCTGTTCGAGGGCTGTGGCCGCGGCCAGCAGCGTGCCGTCCGGCGTCCACGCGAGCTGGCGCACCAGCGCCCCCGCATTGAGCAACTGCGTCTGGCTGCCGCCCGTGGCCCGGGCA
>DATAIE010000695.1:0-3723 GCA_036262875.1 Verrucomicrobiales bacterium | reverse complement strand
CTGAACAACCCGGCCGCCGTGCTCCGCAGCGCGAACGGAACTTCCTTCGGTGTTTTCAACGGCGTCCGTTACGGCACCGGCAACCCGCTCTTCGGCGGCTACACCGCCGGCGGCCCTGAGGCGACCTACATGACCTGTAACGCCACTTGGACCGGCAAGATCACCAAGAAATTCCCGGCTCCCCGTTTCACTGGCACCGGCGAAGCCACCTTCTTCGGCGAAGGCGAAAGCGATGAAACCAACAGCTTTGACAGAACACTCGTCTCCACCGGTGACTTCCTCACCCCCCGCCCGAATCAGTTGCCTGAAGCCAACGGCACCCAGCGCCAACTCGTAACGGTTCCCACTGATTCCTTCAAAAACAAATCCGTGGTGCCGATCACCGTCTACGGTGGCCGTATCAGCACCGCTCCTTACCTCGGGTCGAACGCCTTCCAGGCTCTCTGAGCCCCGCAGAGCACTTTAATTCTCTCTCCTCAAACAGGGCAGCATTTGCTGCCCTGTTTGCTTTATGGTGAAACACCATCGACTGAACGCCCTGACGAATTCCACTGTCTCTCTTCATAGCTTCGGCCCTGCATGTCTCCGCGCCTGATTTCCGCCATCATCTTTTTGTTCTGCGGTACGATGACTGCGTTGCTGGTGCGCAGCGTTTTGTTTCCGGAAAATTCCGGGCTGGCCGACGTGGCGCCGAATGTGCCGTTCGATCTCTTTGTCGCCCGCACGGAAGGGTCGAGCCTGGATATCTGGGAGGCGAACAAAATCATTGGCACCTGTCACATTTCTCCCTCCGGGGTGGGCGTGGCGGGACCGAAGGTCCGGAAAGCGAAGGTGAGGGTAAAGGTGGATGTCATCATCCAGCTTCCCCGTGAAATCATGGGGGGGCGCCTCATTGATATCAGTGCGGACCTTTGGCTCCATGCAGACGGGAATATCGATCTGTTGTCGGAGGAGGAAATTGCGAATCCGGCGCTGGAGTTCAAACTGCGCGGGTCCGTTCCGGAAATCCGCCTTTCGGTTAGTCAGCCCCCGGCAAATAAGCCTCCGAGGTTAAAACTGGTCCGCGGCGGTTTGACGCTCTTCGAATCCTCCGGCGGGTTGCAGTCCGGCGATCCAAACAGCCAAATCATCAGTGGCCTGTTGCAGGCGGCGGGCGTGCCGCCGGAGTCACTAACAGCCAGGGAGGAGCCGGAGAAATCGACCGCCACCGTCCGCGCCGGTCACATCGAGGCAGGAGGCGAGACCTTTGATGGCTACGTTTTGACTACCGGCAGCGACGAAGAATCGAGGTTCAGCCTTTATATGTCGAATACCGGTGAAATCCTGCGGGTGCATACCCCGTTCAGCGGCAAAAACGATCTCGGTCTGCGGCTCCTTTCCGAGACGGTCAGCCCCAAGGATACGGTGAGGTCCCATCTCGACAGGAATCTGCCCGTCCTCCCCGACCCGACCGCTCCATGATCCGCACCCGCGACCTCACCATGCATTACGGCCAGCTCTGCGCCCTCAACGGCCTGAGCCTCGACATCGAACAGGGCGAGTTCTTCGCTTTCCTCGGCCCCAACGCCGCCGGCAAGACCACTACCATCAAGCTCCTCACCGGCCTGCTCAAACCCACCTCCGGCGATGCGTGGCTCTGCGGTCATCATGTGCACGACGCCCCGCGCGCCGCCAAACTGGCGCTGGGATTCGTGCCGGATGTCGCGGTTTTCTACGATAAGCTCACCGCGGTGGAGTTCATGGAATTCATCGCCGATATTTTCGAAGTCGAACCCGCAAAGGCCCGGCGGCTTACGGGTGAACTCTTCGAACAGTTTGCCCTGCGGCCCTATGCGTCGGAGCAAATCGAGCACCTCAGTCACGGCACCCGCCAGCGCCTCGCCATCGCCGCCGCCCTGCTGCATGACCCGAAGGTCATCATCATCGACGAACCCATGATCGGTCTCGATCCCGTGCACATGCGCGTCGTGAAAGAGGAACTCAAAGCCCGCAGCCGTGCCGGCGTGACCGTCTTCATGTCCACGCACCTGCTGAACATCGCCGAGGAACTCGCCGACCGTATCGGGATCATTCACGGCGGGAAACTCGCCGCCCTCGGCACCATGCAGGAACTCCGCAATGGCGCGGGCGGGGACAAGGCGGAACTGGAGCAAATCTTCCTGTCCCTCATGAACGAAGCCGCTGCGACGGCGGGAGAGGAGATTCGGCACTGACGGGCGAAAACTTCAAACAGCAAAACAGGAAAACAGCAAAATCCAAACATCAAAGAAACTTCAAGCATCAGGCCTCAATGCAGCGTCGTTAATACTGGAGCTTGCGATTGGAGCTTCTCTGAAGTTTGACGTTTGGAATTTGAAGTTTCCGGCGAAGCCGGTTTGTTTCCCTATGGATGACTTTTTCAGCGTGGAGGAGGAGGACGCACGGGAGGAGCAAAAGCGCCCTCCGCAGCGCTCCATGCCTCTGGCTGCGCGCATGCGGCCGCGAACGCTGGAGGAGTATGCGGGGCAGCAGCATATTCTCGCCCCGGGGCGTCTTCTGCGGCGGGCGGTGGAGGCTGACCGGTTTACGTCGCTGATCTTTTACGGGCCGCCCGGGGTGGGGAAAACCAGCCTCGCACAGTTGATCGCGCAGGGGACGAAATCCCGGTTTGTGAACCTAAGCGGGGTGGAGTCCAATGTGGCCGATATCCGGAAAGCAGTGGAAAATGCGGAATCCGCGCGGCGTCTGCATGGACGCACCACCACCCTCTTTGTGGACGAGATTCACCGTTTCAACAAAGCACAGCAGGATGTGCTGCTCCCATGGATTGAGCGCGGCACGGTGCGCTTCATCGGAGCGACCACGCACAATCCGTTCTTTTATGTGAACAGTCCGCTCGTGTCGCGCAGCCAGGTGTTTCAACTCGAGCCTCTCGGCGCAGAGGATATTACCGGTCTTCTCCGCGCCGCTCTTTCCGATGACGACCGCGGCCTCGGCGATATGAAAATCGTTGCCGAAGAAGCCGCGCTCGAGCACCTCGCGCGGATGGCCGACGGCGATGCCCGCAAGGCGCTCTCAGCGCTCGAACTCGCCGTCCTCACCACACCCCCGGACGAAAGCGGCACCATTCCTCTCACCCTCACCGTCGCGGAGGAGAGCATCCAGAAAAAGACCATCGTCTATGACGGCGATGGAGATGCGCACTACGACACCATCAGCGCCTTCATCAAAAGCATCCGCGGCAGCGATCCCGACGCTGCGATCTACTGGCTCGCCAAGATGCTCTATGCGGGGGAGGACTTCCGTTTCATTGCGCGCCGCATCGTCATTGCCGCCAGCGAAGACATCGGCCTCGCCGATTCCGGAGCCCTGCGTGTCGCCGTCGATGCGTGGCAGGCCGCCGAATTTGTCGGCATGCCGGAGGCTCGCATTCCTCTCGCGCACGCCACTGTTTACCTTGCCACCGCCCCCAAGAGCAACAGCGCCTACGCCGCGCTCGGCGCCGCCACAAAGGAAGTGCAGGAGGGCCGCACCCTGGCTGTGCCTCTCCACCTCCGCGACGCCGGCTACAGCGGCGCGAAACAACTCGGCCATGGCCGGGACTATCAATATTCCCACGACTTCGAAGGCAACTACGTTCCCCAGGCCTACCTTCCCGAAGGCCGCCGCTACTACACCCCCACCGAAAACGGACAGGAGGCCCGCATCAAGGAACGGCTGGACTACTGGCGGAGAAGGTTTGAG
>DATAIE010000694.1:0-2049 GCA_036262875.1 Verrucomicrobiales bacterium | reverse complement strand
CCCCCTTGCCTGCCTCGGCGGTGGCAGCATCCCTCTGGCCGAACCGGTGGAGCAGTTCTTTCCGGTATCCCTGCACTACTTCCTCCCACAGCTTCATTTGTGCCTCATCGAGCACCGGCGCGAATGCCGTGCGCCTCCGCTGGAGATCAAAGTCGGCCTGTTTCGCGATCCCGGCCAGATTGTTCACGCCGGTGAGGTCTTCGAACAGGTCGGTGCGGTTGATCTCCGCCAGCTTTTGAAAAAGGGCGTCTTTTCGCTGTGGATCGAGATCCAGCCGCTGGGCGAGGTAGTTGATTTCGCCGGAGGTGACGGACTCGATGTGATTGGTCCGTTTGTTCGTGTCGTGCTCCCGGTATTGTTTCATCTGCTCTTCGCTCAGCAGCGTCTGCAGGGCCGGCGGAATGTCCTCCCGGTATCCGGTTTCCAGGGAGTAGTACTGGGCATCCGCTTTGCCGACGGTGGCCCCCGTGAGGTACTCGACCCATTTTGTCCGCTGCTCCGTGTGAAAGGCGGCGATCTTTTCCGCCTGTTCCGGCGTGAGTTTCAACTTCCGGGTGAGGCGCTCCATCTTCTCCTCATAGCGCTTGAGCGTCACCTCCTCCGCGCGTGCGCGTGCTTTGACAAGGGCCTCCGCCTTTGCCTCCACTGCCGGATCCTTTGCGCCGCTGCCCGCCGGTGCATTTTTCCCGGGAGCGGAAAGATCCCTCGTGGTGCCACCGGATTTCCCCGCCGGAGCGGGCCCGGCCGGGACGTGAGAGGCACCCGGGGAACCGGTCGCCGTGATGCGGTTCCCCTGCCCTTCCCCGCTGCCCGCAGGCCTCGTCACAAAATAGAATGGAATGGCGACCGCCGCCAGCACGGCTGCCCCCGCGAGAATGGGTTTCGTGTTCATGATGGATTGGAGAGTAGAGAGAAATCCGGCAGCCGGCGGCACCGCACAGGGGATGGCTCCCGCCAGCCCGGCGGGAGCGGCGGTGACGCTGTGCGCGGTGAGGCCGGCGGTGAGTCCCGCGACGGTCACGGCGACGCCCCGCTTTAGTAAAAGCACGCGCAGCCGGCTCAGGGCGCGGGACACGCGCTTTTGGGCCGCGTCTTCGCTGAGGCCGAGGGCGTCTCCCACGGCCCGCAGCGGGCGGTCTTCGAAAAACCGCAGCAGCAGCGCATCGCGATCTGTTGCGGGCAGGTGCTGCATGGCATCATCCAGACGCGGCGCCACCTCCTCCCACGCGTCCGGCTCCGGTGTGGTCAGAGGCGCCAGGTCCGCCGCTTTTCGCTCCCGCTTTCGTCTGCGCAGCGCTGCCTTGTGAATATCCGCCGCAAACCGCACGGCGCACCGGTAGAGCCACCCGCCGAGACGGCTGCCGGTTTTCAGTGACCCAGCCTGGGCCGCCAGTTCGGCAAAGACCCGCTGCACGACATCCTCCGCGGCGGCGGCATCGCCCTCCAGTCTCCGCAGGGCCGCACTGTAGATGAGGTCCACATACCGGCGCATCAGCGTCCGGAAGGCCTCTTCGCAGCCGGTTTCCGCATAGCGGTGCAGCAAGACGATTGACTCAACAGATTCCATGCCTCCGGTAAAACGACGCCCGCGGCGCGGTTCCGACAACCAATTTTCGGCGAAAAATCCGTTTCTGCATCGTCGTCGGCCGGCTGTTTCCGGCCTCTTTAATCCTGGCGCACCCCGTGCTTGCGGTTACTCTTCGCGCTCCATTTTGCCGCGTCTGCCGGCGCTGGCCCTGCCTTATTCTTACAATACCCATGCCTCCATCGAACCCCAACGGATCAAAACGTACCTGTGTCGTCACCGGCGGTGCCGGCTTTCTTGGCTCTCACCTTACCGACCGTCTGCTGGCGGAGGGCTGGCGCGTGATCGGCGTGGACAACCTGATCACGGGCTCGCTGAACAATATCGCGCACCTCGAAGGAAATGCAGATTTCCGCTTCATGGAGCACGATATCAGCAAGTTCATCGAGGTGGAGGGACCGGTGGATTTTGTGTACAACTTCGCATCGCCCGCGAGTCCCATCGACTATGCGGACCATCCGATC
>DATAIE010000693.1:0-8802 GCA_036262875.1 Verrucomicrobiales bacterium | reverse complement strand
CCAGAACATGGAGTATCCAGAAGGAATTCTCCCGGTAAGCCCTGCTTGAGCAAAATGCGATGAGCAGGCCTTCAAACTCGGCAATAGGTTCTTTTTGCAAGTGGCTGAAACAGTGAGCCACATGACGTCGCACCTCACCATCATCGTCATTAAAGAACCTGATCAGCAGCGGTTCACACCATGGCCGACATTCGCTTTCGGTAAAATTGGATGCCGCTACCCCGTGGCGACACCTAATCGCTGACCCGTGGAGCCATTTAGAGCGGTTTAAATAAAGTTGTATCCACAAGCGGCAAACCAATGGAGAGCATCTTTGGGGGTCACTGCGGCGAGGGCGCGGGCAATGGCTTCCAGCAGGCTTTCACGGGTTCTGGCGGCAGCCTTGCGCAGGAGTGTTTTGACCTTGCTCCACATCATTTCGATAGGATTGAGGTCCGGCGAATAGGCGGGCAGGAACAGAGCTGTAGCCCCCACCGCCCGGATCAAATCAAGAGTCTGTTCGTTTTTGTGAGCAGGCAGATTGTCCATGACCACTACGTCGCCGGGTCGCAGCGCCGGGCAGAGAATCGCACGGACGTAAGCCCGGAAAACCTCAGTGTCCGTCGCTCCTTCGATAGCCATACAGGTGGTGGAGCCGTCCAAGCGCACGGCCCCGATCATCGTGGTGGTGCACCAGTGACCGGCCGGGGCTTGCGCGTGCAGCCTTGCACCGCGGAGCGCACGACCCCGCAACCTTGTCATGTTCGTTTTGGCCGCCGCTTCGTCGATGAAGACGAGTTTTGCGGGGTCGAACGCTGGCTGTCTCCGCCGCCAGGCACGGCGCGCTTTGACGATGTCGGGCCGGCTTTGCTCGCTGGCTCGGAGTGTCTTTTTTTATATGTCATTCCCATGCCGGCGAGCACATAGTGGATGGCCTGCACAGTGCAGGGGAGTCCCAGCCGGGTGCGCAGTTCTTCGAGTGTCAGATCGGGCTCCGCCCCCACGAGGGCGCGCAGAGCTTTGCGGTGGGCGGGAAGGATCACCGGCTTGCGCCCGCAGAAGCGGTAGCGCGGTTCGATGCTGCCGGTACGGCGGCGCTGGCTGAGGAGCTTCTTGACCAGCCCGTGGGAGACGCAGAAACGCCGGGCGATCTGCTCCTGCGTTTGCTCTCCCCGGTCGCAGGCTTTGAGAATGCGAGTGCGTAGATCCATGGAGATGGCGGCCATGCACCACCTTCGCACAGGTCGCCCATTAGTCTACGACTTTATTTAAATCTCTCTAACTGCTGCTGTCGGACTTCTTTACGAAGCGTTTTGAAATCAAAAGTGAACCCGGGATGAGGAAAAAATAAGCACGCGTGTTTCTCCCTGACTGTCAACAATCCGCAACCCCGCCCGGGTCCGCGGTGAAGACGCTGGCATACGTTTTGCCCCGGATGCGAACGCCTTTCTTTGTCGAACGGCAGTTCCGTCTCCAGCATCCAGCAACCAACACCCTATCCAATGTCCAGTCTTAAATCCTGTTTCGCATCCATCGCCAGCCTTGGGCTGCTTGCCGTCACCGCTTCGGCGGCGAATATCGTCGTCAATGACTTCCAGCCTCTGCCGGCGGGCGCTACCACTCCGGACGTCTGGTATTTGAACGACATGCGCGGTGCGGGCACGGCAACGATTCAGGATCTCACAGGCCTCGGCGGCAACCTCGAGAACAATCAGCCGCTCCCGACCGGCGCCGCCAAACTGACGACCGGTGCCGCGGGCGGAGACAAATCCGAAATTGCGACCTTCGCGAACCTGGGGCTCGCCTCCTCCGTCCTGAACAGCATTCAACTGAGTTACGACTACTACAAAGCCAGCAGCGGAGATGCCGCCCCGGCCCCTTCCATCAAGTTGATCATTCTGAATTCGGCGACGAACTCCGCGGGCAATGACGACTACGGCATGCTCGTCTATGAGCCGTATCTCAATCACCCGGGCATCGGCAACCCGGCCACCGACCTTTGGACATCCGTTTCCATCAACTCCAGCACGGGGTCCGGTGACCTGGGCAGCGGCGGGTGGTGGTGGACGGGTGGATTCAACATCCCGAGTTCAGCCGGCGGACCTCCGAACCGTTCGCTCGCCGAATGGCTGGCGGCTTTCCAGTCGGCGGATGCCAGTGACTTCGCCGGCGCGTCCGTGGTGGGCATCGCCATGGGCGTGGGCTCCAACAACCTGAACCAGGTGGGATATGTGGACAACGTTCACGTCCAGGTGCCAAGCACGGCTCCGGACGGCGGCGTCAACAAGACGTATGATTTTCAAGCAGCCGCCGTTCCTGAAGGCGGCTCCAACCTGGGGATGCTCGCGATGGGCCTCGCCGGCATTTTCGGCTATCGCCTTTTCAAATCAAAGTCCCGTCGCGTCTGACCGGCGCTGCGGCTGAATAACCAAACCATGAAGGGCCCGTCTTCCGCAAGGGAGACGGGCTTTTGATTGCCGCCCTCAAGGGGCGGTAATGAGAAGGCGAAAAAACCGGCTCCGGTTGGGGGAATTGTCCTGAACCGTCTTCGAGAGGTACCCGTCGCCTGCATCCGCGGGACCCGCGACGACAGTGGAGCCGCCGGACCAAGAGATCAGGTCGTTTGAAAATTGGGGTGTCAGGGAGACGCCGGAAGTGCCGTCACGATAACGGAAGGTGGCCTGGAGACGGAGGTCTGCGGGCGTAACCGCAAAAAGAGCAGCCGTAACGACAGGAGAGGAAGCGGCGGAAACCGGAGAGCCGGAAAGCGCAAACTCGGCAAGGTTCGCATAGCCGTCGCCGTCCGGGTCGGCCAGGTTTCCCCAGACGGTGGCTTCTTTGGAGGGATCGGCAAGATCGGACGCGGAGAAGTATTGAGAGCGCCAGTCCGCGAGAGTCAGGACATCCGGTGTGCCAGGATAACCTCCCGTGCTGTAACTGGAACGCCAGCTCGCGGGGAGGGCCGGATCGAGGCCGGGAGCTTTGAGCACGAGCGAGGGGCCCAGGCCATCCGGAGACACCGGCCAGGGAGAGGAATCGTCGTAAGCAAACAGCGCGATGACACCCCCGGCGGCATCCACGATGCGCAGCGTCTCGCCGCCATCGCTGAGATTTCCTGTGAAACTGCCGGCGACGGGCAGGGAGGCACCGTAGCGAAAAGCAAAGGCCGCAGCGTTCTCGACAATAACGACCCGCGCACCGGGAGCGAGTAATGTGACAGGGGCGGAAGCGAAATCGAAGTCAATCCCGGCGTCCACCTTCACACCGCGAAGATCGATGGTCGAGGCACTGGTGTTTTGAAACTCAAGGTACTCGAAATCGTTGTCTGCATTGAAGCCGGAGGCAAGCTCCCCCGCAGACGGCGGAAGGGGATGATAGTGGATTTTGCTGACGATGAAATTGGCCGCCGAGGCCGGGATGGAGGTGGAGAAGACGGCTTCGTCGAGCGCGCTCCATTCACCGGTCGCTGAAAGAAAGCGGGTACGGACGATGACCGGGCCGCTGATTGACACGGGCGAGGCGTAAGGGATTCCCGCGACTGCTCCTCCAATCGCGCGCGGATCAGAACCGTCGAGAGTGTAATAAATGGTGCCGCCGGCAGCAGCGCTGAGACTGAGCTGAAATCCAGCGCTGACCTGCCCGCCCCGCTGCGAAAAGACGGGCGCGCCAACTGAGGGAAAAAGATTCCTCTGTCTGAGCTGGGCAACCACGGTCCCGCTGCGGCCCGGGAAAAACTGGGTGCGCACGGAGTCCACCTCCGCCGCCCAGCGCGCCTGGCTTTCCTGAGTGGACTGAGCCCACCGGATGGACTCGCCGATCACGGCGGAACCGATTTGTGAAGCGAGCGCGGTCCAGTGGGCCTGGGCTTTGGAGGCGGTAAACGCGCCGTCGTTGAAAAGCAGGCGCTGCGCTTCATCGGCGAAGGCGATCCGGTATTCCGGGCTGGCGAGGAGGTCCTCGTGTATCCATTCCGGATTGCTGTAAGTGAGGCTGGCCCGGTTGGGACTCGTAAGGTTGACCGCGTTGGCGCGGTTGTCCACCCACTCGCTGGCCCGCATGCTGGACTCCCCGTCATGAACGATGAAATGCCACGGCTCCGTCATCCCGCGGCGGCGGAGGGCGCGGAAGTTGTTGGGCTTTTCAAAATTGAAGGAAACCGAAAGCGGCTCATCGCTGTGCCCGGTGTAATAATGCAGCAGCATGTAGGCGGCGAGTTCGCGGGGAGACAGCAGGACGGGAAACGCTGCGCCGGGAGTGCCATCGGCATTGCGGCCGAGCAGAGCAAAATAGTTGGCGGGCGAAGGATTCGCGTTCACGGTACGTGCGCCATTCCAAAGCTGAGTCCATGCGTTGAGATCACCGGAGGTGGCTTCGATCGTCAGTTGCGGGAGGCCGGTGGCAGCCACCCCATCGTATTCCGCGGGAGAGCCTCCGAAATACGTCGCGGCAAAATCCTCCTGAGCGCGCTCCTGTGTTTGATAGAGCCCCCAATACTGACCATTCAAAAGCAGGTGACAGTATCCTGAACGGGTGGAGGCAAATCCGGCGGCGGCCCAGAGATCGCGGCAAAAGACATCCCGCATGGCCGTGAACTGCACGCCGTAGCTGAGGCCGTGCGGGTCAGCGTAGGCGTAGCCATGTTCGCAGCGAATGGAGAGGGTATCGAACTTCTTCGCGCCATCGTTGCCAAAGAGAGGGAATTCGAGTTTCGGTTCTCCATATTCCTCGCGAAAGAAGAGATTGAACGAATGCTTGGGGAAGTTGCCTCCGCGGCTCTGCCCGCCGCGAATACGCAGACCGGCATCGATTTGGAATCCAGGGGAACCGTCCGCCCGGAGCATCTCGAACGAAACCGGGCGCTCGAGTCCATCTACGGCAGCGTTCACATAGAGACCCGCGGCGGGATCGGTGAGGTTTGACTGCGCGGTGACGATGCTGAGGGTTGGCACCTGAGTCAGCGCGGCGTTTTTTTCCGGCGTGGTATAGAGGGCAAGCGTGGGGGCATTCATGCCGTACCGCAGCACCTGACCGTTTACCGGACCGGCGGGCCATCCGGCAGTGAGGGCAGTGGCACTGGTCTGGGCAGCCAGGTCCGCGGCGAAGACATAAGTATTCGTGTCGGTATTGGTGGGAACAAAGTTCGCCTTGAATGCGCGGGCACGGAGCGTGGTGGTGGCACTCACCGAAAGCGGACCGGTGTAGAGCGTGTCCGTCTCCCGCGGCACGCTGCCGTCGAGCGTGTATCGAATGTCCGCGCCCGCCGTGGCGGAGGTAATGGCGACCTGCACCGGCGCGGTGAAGAAGCCGCGCTTCACACTGAATACCGTGTCCTCCACAAATCCGTCCAGAGCGGCGCCATTTGAAAATCCCGGTGTGGGCGAGAGCATGAATCCCGTATTTCCGTTCGATCCGCGACCATAGGAAACACCCGCGTGCTGGCGGGGAAACGCAGGAGTGAAAGCACTGATCACCGTGCCCCCGGAATCAGAGAGGGAAAGCGCCTCCCCTCCTCCGTCGAGTTTGAAGTTTGTGTGGAGAGTAAGGGTGCTGCGGTCTTTGCCGGAAGCGAAGACAACGAGGAATCCCTGAGATCCGATGACAACGTTCGGAAAGGTCCACGTGGCGGAACCATCGGCCAGTTGATACCCGGTGAGAGTGACCGGCATCGCCCTGGGATTATACAGTTCGATCCAGTCGGAAAACTCACCATCTTCGTCAGCGAGTGCGGACTCATTTTCAGCGAGGATCTCGTTGATGCGCACGGGGGCGTCGGAGGGAGGCTCCTGGGCGTCTGCGGTAAAGAGGATGTCGCGGTAGTAGTTCGCGTTTTGAAAAACGGAAACCGGACGCGTGCCGGAGGAGGTGGTGAAGACGCCCGCGCCCGCCGGACGGGTGAGATGCGCTCCATTGCCGCCGGCGGTATCGAGATCATGGCTGCGAAACGGATAGTTCCGCCCTCCTCCTCCCGTGGAAACGGATACGGTATAGTCAATATTGGGAGCAATGGATACATCCGGGATATCCAGAGTGATCCATCCCGCCGGGCCGCCCGCGGTCCACGGCCAGGGACCGCCGATGAGCGCATTGTCGCTGTTTCGCCACAGGCGCGCGGTGCGCTCACCGGACTCACTGGCAAGGGCATACAGGCGGAGGTGAGTGACCTTTCCTGACACGGTGGTCCGGAAAATGGTGCCCAGCTCATAGACCGTCCCCTCGGGACCGGAATCGAGTCCGGTCTGCGCCGCGGAAAACAGTGATTCCTGTGCGCTGAGGCGCAGGCACGCGGCAAGCAGCATGACGGTGGTCGGGAGGAACGGCCAATTCACGGGAAAGGGGGTCGGTAATCCTGAAACATACCAGAGAAATCCTCCCGCTGCCAGTTCTCCGCAGGTCCGGTGGGCATTTCGGATGCAGCCAAACGCTTCGATGGTAGGTGGGGAGCTACCTCCTGCATGAAATCCCTGGTTTTCCTTTTCAGTCTTCTCTGCACTTCCACGATGGCCGGCGAAGCGATCCTGACATCTGAATTCATCTACGAAACCGCGCCGTTTCCCGCGTGCCACGCCTCCACCATCGCGGAGACCCCGGGGGGGATGGTGGCCGCCTGGTTTGGCGGCAAAAGGGAAAAGAGCCCGGATGTGGGCATTTGGCTGTCCCGCCACGAGGACGGCAAATGGACGGTGCCGGTGGAGGTGGCGAACGGAGTGCAGTATGCGAAACCGGACGGCTCTGTGCACCGCCACCCGACGTGGAATCCCGTACTCTTTCAGCCGCGCGGGGGGCCGCTGATGCTCTTCTACAAATGCGGGCCTGACCCCGACGCGTGGTGGGGCATGCTCACCACCTCCGCCGATAACGGAAAAACCTGGGCCGTCCCGCACCGCCTGCCCGAACACATCGACGGGCCGGTAAAAAACAAGCCCGTGCAGCTTCCAAACGGGGACATCCTTTGCGGCTCCAGCACCGAGAACGATGGATGGCGCGTGCACTTTGAGCGGACCGCCGACTTCGGAAAAACGTGGACCCGTTCCGGACCGGTGAATGACGGAAAAGCGATCGAAGCCATCCAGCCGAGCATCCTGTTCACCGGCGGCGATCACCTGCTGGCAATCGGCCGGTCACGGAATGACCGGCTCTTCCAAATTGCCTCCGGCGATGCAGGTAAAACCTGGGGCCCAATGAGCCTCGGCACACTGCCCAATCCCAATTCCGGCACGGATGCCGTGACGCTGAAGGACGGACGGCATCTGCTGGTCTACAATCATGTGGCCGGCATCGCGGGAAAATGGGGCGGTGCCCGCTCGCCGCTCAACCTGGCCATTTCGAAGGACGGCCTGACATGGCAGGCGGCCCTGGTGCTCGAAGACGAAGCCCTCGCGGAATTCAGCTACCCGGCCATCATTCAGACGGGTGATGGAAAAGTGCACATCACCTACACATGGAAGCGAAAGAAGGTGAAGCACCTCGTGATCGATCCCTCAAAGCTGGAGGGCAAAGACATGGCGGGAGCAGAGTGGCCGAAACGCGCGCCTTGATCGATTTGAGAGCGGAAAGCCGTGATTTTTCAAGAATCCGAAAATTTTCTGCAATGAGGGGCGCGGAATACCGAATCAACCGGTGGCGCCCCGCGCCATCCCGGGCGCGCTTTCCCCTGTCGCCCGGGATGGCATCAAGCGGGTAAGCGCTACTTTGCGATGATCCGCACCAGGAGCAGAAGAACAACGGCGCCGATAAACGCCGTCAAAATCGCTCCAACGTAACCAGGCCCCAGAGTGAGGCCGGTCTTCGGGATCAGCCATCCGCCGATAATCCCGCCCAAAAGACCGATGATCAAATCGCGAATGAGGCCGGAGCCGCCGCCTTTCATGACAAGACTGGCAAGCCAGCCGGCAAGAATTCCGATACCGCACATGATGAGAATATGCTCGATGCTCATAGAGAATGGGGTTTTGGTTGCGCCGCCGGTAAGAAGATCCCCGCCGGTCGTGGCTCAGACGAAACAGCGGAAATTTTCTTCGAGGTTAATTTAACAGAAATGCTGTCCCGGGACCATCCCATTTTTCAGGGAAGAACGTCCGTTTGTTATTCTCTGCGCGGACCTTTTCCTGCCCTGCTTGCAATTCCGGGCTGTTCCCTGCTGTAGTAGAGGGCCATGGAATTTCGTGTTCGTATTCTTTTCGTCCCGCTCCTGGTCCTTAGTGTCTGCCTGGTGGCGGCACTGAAAGGAAAAGAAAAGTCTCCCGTCTTTCGCGCGGGGGCGGCAGTGGCGGATATCGCTCCGCAAAAATTTCCCGTCAGGGTGAACGGCATGTTCACCGAGCGCACGGCCGCAAAGGTAACAGATGCCCTCACGGCCCGCGCTCTGGCGCTGGATGACGGGACCACCCGCATCATCCTTTGTGTGGTGGATACCTGCATGATGCCGCGGGATCTCCTCGACGCGGCGAAGGGACAGGTCTCGAAGGCGACCGGTATTCCCGTTGATCGAATGATGATCTCGGCGACGCACACGCATTCCGGAGTGTCGGCGATGGGTTGCCTCGGCAGTCGTGCAGACACGGAGTATGTCGCGATGCTTCCGGGAAAAATTGCGGAAGCCATGATCGCCGCGGTTCAACAGTTGCAGCCGGCGCGGGCAGGGTGGACCGCCTTCGATGATTGGGACCACACATTCAACCGCCGGTGGATCCGGCGTCCTGACAGAATGCTGGACGATCCTTTCGGCACGAAAAACGTCAGGGCGAATATGCATCCGGGTTACCAAAGTCCGGACGTCACCGGTCCGTCCGGACCGGTCGATCCTCAACTCACAGTCCTCGCGGT
>DATAIE010000692.1:0-2542 GCA_036262875.1 Verrucomicrobiales bacterium | reverse complement strand
CGCTGAAAAAGTCCACGGCTCCCACCAGGATCATCCTGATGGATACGCCCCCTCCGGTCACTTCGGGCGGTCAGGACGTGCCCGCTCAGCAATTCATGGTGCCTGGATTCTTCTTCGGATTCGCAGGATCCTCCTCCGCCGTGGGAGCGAGGGCGTGGCAGCCGGGCGTCTTCACCCGTTCGCTCGCAACTCAAATCACGGCTCCCAGGCTCTCCCTGGGAGACATGTTCACCATGGTTACCCAGGAGGTGAACCGTGATTCCGGCGGCACTCAGAAACCGCAGTCGTTCTCGTCTCTCTCCGAGATTTTCCGGTTTGTAGAGACCACCAAAGCGGAGGCGAAGCCGGAGGAAGGCAAGGAGCCGAATCCGAAAAAAGACGAGCCTCCCAAATAGGACCTCCTGTCAGGGCGGAGGGCCGAGACGAAGACGAAAGTAACGTTTTGGCACTTCCGGCAGAATGGGTTCCGTATAGAACGTGCCGGGAGCCAGGTACGTGAATTCACTAACGGCCGACCACTGGATAAGATCGTTGCTCGCCTCCAGAGTGCGGCCCAGGCCCTTCGCGGTGTCCCACGATACGGAGACGTTAGTTCCATCCGCCGCGATGGACAGGGGAGGGGAAGTGCCGTCATTGGCGCTGTAGTTGTCGAAAGTGGCGGAACACCGGGTGTTGCCGTTGCTGAAAATGAAGATGCCGGCTGTGCCCTGGGTGTAGGTGGCATCGGTGGCGGTCGCGACGATCAACGGCGTGGTCAGATCACTCTTGGCATAGATGCGGCCTTCGAGGTGCGAGCCGACACCAAAGAAAATCATGCGGTAAGCGGTGCCCGCTTCGAGTGAAACGGGAAGGGTGCTGCCCAGTTTGGTCGGCTCTTCATTGGTCGTCCGGTTGATCTCTACGTCTCCCGTTTTGGTTTGATAGGTAAAAGTGTATCCTTTGACGGTGCCGAGGGACGGGCTGGACTGGATGCGGGCGATGATCCCCACGGAGGTTTCCTCAGTGGCCGGAGGCCCGAAATTGACGATATCCACCATCGTGCAGAAGGTGGTGTAGATTTTATCCTGCCTCAGGGCTGCACACCGGGAGGGACCAAGTTGCGCTTCGTTCGTGGAGGGAGAGCAGGACAGGCTGTAGGTGCCTCCCGTAACACTGTATGTGGCCGTAGCGGCCGCTCCGAGAGGAGTGAAGCGCGTCCAGCCTGTATCGTTGTTATCGTTGAAATCGTCCTCCTGAGCAGCGACCGGAGCCGCGAGCAGCAGAACGGTGAACAACCGAAGGCAAAGGGCAGGGAATGTTTTCATAGCAGTCGCGCGGCGTACGGCGCGCCGACACCCTGCCAGGAAACAGGGAGGGATGTCAATTCTTCCCCTTCACGGGTTCACCGGACACTGTTCCGGTTTGGGCGGTTCCCAGAAGAAGGTCCGCTGACTTTTGCAGGATCACCGGCAGCATGACCACGGCGGTATAGTGCCCCACGGGAAGCTGAATGTGATGATCGGCATCCAGCCCGGCAGCCTTTGCAAAGGCGAGAGAGCACGAGGGAGGCACCACTTCATCATGGGTGCCGCTGAAAAGCCACGTGCGGCCGGCGTCTACACGGTGAGCGAGGCGCATCGGTTCGACCGGGCGGGAGGATTCCCGGATTTGAGTTTCCGAGATCCCGGCGGCCTGAAGCATCTGGCGCACTTTGGCGGCATCTTTGGTTCCGTTCATGATGACGTCGGGAAGATTGCCGCCCGCCAGGAGAACGAAAATTTTGCCGTATCCCCGGTCCAGTCCGGAGACGGTCGCGGTGACGAACCCTCCCAGACTGATGCCGAGGAGGCCGATACGGGAGGTGTCCACAAAGGGCAGGACCTCCACCGCATCGCGGGCGCGGCGGATATCTCCCACAGCCTGCTTGAGCGCGGGCAGCATGGCCTTGATGTCCGGTTTGACGGCCGGCGTGCGGGCTCCGTAGCCCGGCAGATGGACGAGAAAGGTGTGAATGCCGTAGGCGCGCAGGCCATTTGCAAAAACCCGGGCGGCGACCATGCCCCGTCCGGATTCGTGAACGATGACCATCGCCGGCCCGCGGACGGGCTTTCCGTCTTTGTCGGTGGCCATGTGCCATTCCATCGCGACCAAATCATTGACCGCCTCTCCGACGGGAACCGGAGAGGGAAAACGTAAAAGCCAGTCGCCCTGTTCCCCTTTTGCCGACTGGCAGGTGACCGTGAAGGGCTGGCAGGTCCACGTCAGTCCCTTGAGGCATTCCGCCGCGTCCGTGCTGGTTTCAGCGCCGCAGTTGAGAGTGTCTTTCGCAGCGAAGGTATCCCCGGCTTTGATGGCCGGTGCGGCAACAGGCGCTGTGGAGGCGGTTTCGGCACCGGCGACCGCCATGCGGGCACCTAACAGGGTGACGGCACAAAGGAGATGGGAAAGACGTCGCATGGCTGGATTCGTTTAGCGGATTAACCGGGAAGAGGCGGCTCGGCAAAATTCCCCTGCGGGACCGCATCGGCGGGCTCTTCGGGCCCGGGTTTGTCTTCCGGGGGCT
>DATAIE010000691.1:0-6028 GCA_036262875.1 Verrucomicrobiales bacterium | reverse complement strand
TTCTGGCCCGTTGCATTTGAACGCCTGTTTGGCGGAACCGGATACTGCGTCACTGCCGGCATTGAGAGCCTCCGCAGCCGGATTGAAAGGCGCCGGTTTTCCGCCTCCCGCTGCGGCGCCCCTCCGCATTTCCGCGTCTCTGTGTGCCCGCCGGCTGGTAATGGCCGGTGAGTTGCTTGACAGTGAAATCCCCGCGGCAAAGGAGATTGTGACGGGATCGGGCGGGCTCCTTGATGCAGAGGCCTCTTCCGGCCTGCGTGAAGAGGCGGAACTAAAGCCCCTGTTGCTTCGGTGCGGCGAAGCAACGCTCCGTCACCTGCCCATACAGCACGTTCTTCGGCTCGGCGGCGTTCCTTCGGCACGGTACTGGCGCGATCTTGAAAACCTGCCTGCAATTCACGTCACGCATCATTCCCGCAGCGGGTATCCCGGGCTGGCACGAAAAGAAAATGTTACCGCCCTGCGGGACAGTGACGAGTCCCCTCAGGCCTCCTCTCTGCCCATCGATGACTTCTTCGCTCGCGATGCGACACTCGCAAAACACCTGGATGCGCTGCTGGCGGCGCATCCAAACTCCGAGCCGGGGCTCATCCGGTTGTTGTCCGAACGCATCCCCGCGCGAGCCACCGTCTTCACCGGCAACAGCCTCGCGGTTCGCGAATGGAATCTCTGCGCCGCATGGGGACGCGGGCATCGCGTCCATGTGTTGCGGGGTGCAAACGGCATCGACGGCAACCTCAGTGCTTTCCTTGGCATTGCCGCGGACAAGCCGGAGTCGTGGTGCCTCGCGGGTGATCTCACCGCGCTCTACGATCTGTCCGCCCCATGGATGCTCCCGCAACTGTCCGCAGGCCGGCGGCGGTTTGTCGTCATTCAAAACGGCGGGGGCAAAATATTCTCACGCCTCCCTTCCCTGCGCGGCCTGAACGATCACGAGCGGTCACTCATGGAGAACCCTCACCAGATCAGCCTGAAACCGTGGGCGAAGATGTGGGGCATGGATCATGTGAGCGGCAGCGCGGAACTGCTGGAGGATTCTGCGGCCCTTGAGTCCCTCTCAGACCACGCCGTGATCGAACTCCATCCGGACCCCGTGGAAACAGAGCGTTTCTGGAAAGCCTGGAGGGAAGCCGAAGAGGAGGTCTGGGCATGATTCACGCCCTGCACGGGAATGCCGGTCTGCCGGAGGACCTGCACGGAATCCTGACAGGCACCGGCCGTCCCTTTCATGCATGGCACCTCTGGCAGTGCCTCGACCACGATCCGGCGTGCGGAACGCTCGAAGGCTTCGCTTCCAGGCTCAATGACGCCGCTCAGGACAGTGGACGACCGCGGATATTGCTGGGCTACTCCCTCGGAGGACGCCTCGCTCTCCACGCCCTGACAACAAAGCCGGAAAACTGGGAGGCGGCCATTCTCCTTTCTCCTCACCCGGGATTGCAGAGCATCGCGGAACGCGCTGCAAGACTTCAACAGGACAAGGCCTGGGCCGCGCGTTTTCTCAATGACCCGTGGGATCAGGTTATGGCGGAATGGAACGGGCAGGCGGTCCTGGCGGGGACTTCGGCTTCCCAGCCGGAGCTTGAAGCTTCCGGTCGCCAGGTGGCGCAGGCATTTGATGGATGGTCACTCGGACGGCAGCAGGATCTTCGTCCCCTGCTGCCGTCTGTGAAGTGTCCTGTCCTGTGGATCACTGGAGAGCTGGATGAAAAATTCACCGCTCTCGCGAGAGCCTGCACACTGCTCCCGAACGGAATTCACCGCACGATTCCAAACGCGGGACACCGCGTCCATCTGGATCAGCCGTCAGCCGTGATCGATACGGTGCGGGCGTTTCTCGATGCGTCCGGGATGTGACCGTCAGTTCGGCTTCACCGCCAGGCGGAAGAAGGCTCTGGCAGGCAGCGGAGACGGGACGGTCATGTCGTAGCTTCCCGCAGCCGTGGCTGGTGAAACGACGGTGATGTCCTGCCACACGCCCTCTGTGTCGGTCGCGTATTGCACCGTGTAGGTCACACCGGGAACCGCGGTCCACTGAAGATGGAAGGCACCCGCTCCCGCGCTCGTCACGCTGGCCAGATGGAGGAAATCAGCGGCATCGTGAGGATCCGTTTGAGCCAGCGTCTCCATGGCATCACTCACTCCGTCGCCGTCAGAATCACCGTTGGGAGACGTCGAGCCAACCACGAGTGTGCCGCCTCCATCTTCGATGGCGGAAGCCGGGACACCCAGAGCGAGCAGCGCCGCCCCTGTGTGGCTGCCATTCGGAATCGTAACACCGCTGAGCACCGCACTGCTGACGCCGAAGGTGTGTGCCAGCCCGAGTTTGCCGGTGCCGCTTATTTCCAGAGCCGTGCCGGTGAGGGTTACATTGCTGTTTGCGCGAAGGATGCCAGCCTTCACATTGATTTTGTGTGCGCCCTGCGCCGCAGCGGGATCTGCGAGAATCACTTCCGGGGCCTCCAGCGACAGTTCGCCGGTGAAGGAGGCCGCCGGTGAAAGCAGCCGCAGGCTTCCCGTGGCCGTACCCGTAACTTTGATCGTTCCGGCCCCCGAAAGGGACGCTTTAAGATCCAGCGGCACGGCAGCCGTATCGATAATGCCATCCGGACCGGTGGAAATCGTTTCCGGCACTTCCAGGATGGCACCGCCGCCGCCCAATCCGATCGCCGTCGTCATGCCCTGCTGGAGGGTCGCATTTTTCAGAATGATGCGTCCGATGCTGCATTGTCCCGTGTGCTTCATCCGGAAGATCGCGCCGTTGCGCAGATCCACGGCGATACCCGGGAACACAGGATTGTCCGTCGGGGGCGAGCGGAACGTCAGGTTGTCAGAAACCGCCATCGTCGCCGGGCCAGGCACCTGATTGCCCTCCCAACTGACAGCCGTCAGCCAACTGTCGCCCGTCACATGGCTCACAAGTTGTTTTAGTTCCACCACGGATGGAATGGAAGCCGCATTGCGGGGATCGCTGCCGGCCTCTTTTTCCACGCGGTCGCTGAATCCATCGTTGTCGGTATCCGCCAGCAGCGGGCTGGTCTCACCGGCATCGAGAGTGCCATCTCCATTCAAATCCTCCTCCAGTTCAGTCAGACCGTCTCCGTCCTGGTCTTCGGTCGTGAGATTGGTTATCGCGATCGTGAGAGCTTTCGTGAAGCTCAGCCCTGTGCTGTCAGTGACTTTCACCCGGATGTTCAGGGAATGCCGGACTTCATAGTCAGGGGACTCCGCGAGGAAGACTCTTCCGCCGGCGAGGAACACCCGGGCGTTGTCCGTGTCGCCCGCTCCCGCAACCAGTTCAAACCGCTGCGCCTGACCAAAATCCGCGTCCTGAGACGTCAGAGTGCCGGCGAGGGTGCCTGCCGGTGTGTTCTCAACCACGGAGGCCGGTGCCAGGGTGATGTCCAAAGGAGCGGCCGTATACGCCGCGTTGATCCGTTGAACGGTCAGCACTTTCGTGAATGACACGCCTTCATGGTCCAACGCTTTTACCCGGACCTGATAGTCTCCCGGCAGCAGCCCTGCGCTGCCGTTCTTGAGGCGAAGCTCCGTGCCCGCGATTTCAAACAGGTCGTTCGAATAGTTGTTTGCGGTCGATGCTGTTGAAGCATTCAAATTGATATCCAAAGTGATGTCGCTGGAATTGACGGCAGCCTGGTGAACCTCCACGGCCAGCACGTTGGTGCCCGCCTGGAGAAACGCCGTTTTATCCGTCGTGATGGTCACCGGATCGAAGTCGTTTTCATCCGTGCCGGAAACGCTGCGGTTGGCAACGGTAGTCGCGGTGAAGACCCCGTCGGCCATGCCGTCACGGAACAGTTCGTGACCGTTCAAATAGGCCACACATCCATCATCGATCTGCAGCGTGGCGCTCAAAGAAGCGACAGTCGAAGGGTCGGCCACTTCGAACGTCTTGCGGAAGTAGGTCGTCACCGGCTTGTTGTCGACACTTGCGCCGTAGTTCAGCTTCGTGATCAGCCACGCATCGGCACTGGTGGAATCGTATCCCAGCGGTGCAGCGCCAGTGCTCCACGCGCTGTCGTCGAACGCCGTCCCCGTCCAGCCCGCGGGAGGCTCGACCCCTGTATCGGAATACCGCCAGCCGGTGGCTCCCTGCGTGATCAGAGGCAGCGTTGACACCGTCACCTCGGGCGCGAGGGCGAAACTGTGGACCGGATCGTCGTCATCCGCCGCCGTGAGGTAGCCCACGATGCCGCCGGGAGGAGTTCCTTCACCAATCGTTGACGGCGTAAGAGTAATGTCCGTGGGCAGCGAGTCGATAAACTCCACTCTCGCCGCATCATGCCGGGTGCCGTAAAACCCGTTCCAGTAACCGCCATCGATGCCGCCGTCTTCAAAATAGACGCTGCGCACGCCAGGACCGTAGTTCCGGAATACAAACGACTCCAGCACCCACGAAGTGGTGGCCGCTTTCATGGCCGCAGATGTTCCTGCCTCCCATTTGGCGATGGCCGCTCCCGCCGCATCCCGCAGTTCCACTTTGATATAATACCGGTCATTTCCGCCGTTGTTGGCATCCATGCTGATCGCCTCGCTGACGCGGATGGGAGCTCCGGCATCGAGTTCCTCCGCCGTCAGCCCTTTGGCCAGCAGATCGATCGTTTGAGAACGTGAGCAGGCGATATACGACGTGATGAAGTAGCCGCCTTCGGTATCGTAGCCGCCGGAACTCGTGTTGGTCCATCCGCTCCCGCCGTTAACGATCCCCGACCAGCCGGAGGTAACCGGCTCCGTGGCGGAACCGTTGGAGAGGAGGTTGGTGCCGGGAAGGATGGCACCAAAGAGAGAACCGGTAGCCGCAACCAATACAGCGGCCACCCTGATAAGGGGGAATAATTTCATGGGTAGGGGAGAAGCAACCGCCGTGCCGGACGATTCCGGGCACAGGCGGGCATAAGGTCATCAGTGACTTCGTTATTCATACCGACAACCAGGATTTCGGTGAAACAATCGATAGACTGCATGAATGAAGTCACGGCGCTGTCTTTACTGAGCAGGTGCACGCTTTCTTACATCTCACTCCCTTTTTGCCTTATTCAGCGGGAGTTTCAGCCTTGCTCCGGAGCGGAATATCCCGATAGAAACAAGGCATGAAAGCATGGCCGCTCCTCCTTTTCCCCGCATTGGTGCTCCACACCACCGGTGCTCCCGCCCCGCTGAATGATGAAGAAATCCTGAAAATGGTCAAAGACCGGCAGCAGGAGATGAAGTCTCTCACGAAGGAGCCGAAAAAGATCGTCAGCCGGCTGGCTCTGCTTTGCGCTCCGCCGTCCCCGGCGAGAATCGCGAAAGAGCAGGGAAATCCCCATCTGAACAGATTCGTCAAAGTGTACGTCACCCCGGCGGGCGAAGCGGCGGCGACCGGCCACGAGAGCACCCACCCCCAGGGGACGGTTTTGGTTAAAGAAAAGCTCCCCGCCGTGACAGATCCGAAAACAAAAAAAGAATCGGCAGGCGCGGCCCCGGAACTCTTCACCGGGATGCTGAAGCGTGAAGCCGGATTCAACCCGGCAGCGGGAGACTGGGAGTTTTTTACCGTTTCCGGGAACGCTGCGAAAATCACCTCCCGGGGCAAACTGGAGTCCTGTATCGATTGCCACAAAGACTACACGCGTTCGGATTGTGTCTCGCCTGAGTATCGCGAACGGCCCGTTCTGAAACCTGAAGCTGACGGCAGCCTGCTGCTGCATTCGAAGGACGCCGTGGTTTCAGGAAAGATGCTGCGGTATGAACCGCGCCCGGAGAAGAATACGCTCGGCTACTGGACAAAAAAGGAGGACACGGCCGAGTGGACCCTCGCGCCGAAGGAGGGGACCTATGAAGTGGAGGTTCTCCAGGGATGCGGCACGGGCAGCGGCGGCGCACAGGTAGAGGTCCGGATCGGCGATCAAATTCTCAAGTTCACCGTCGAAGACACCGGCCATTTTCAGAACTTCAAGCCGCGTGTCATCGGTCGCGTTTCGTTGAAGTCCTCGACTTACAGCCTGGAAGTGGTGCCTGTCACCAA
>DATAIE010000690.1:0-25744 GCA_036262875.1 Verrucomicrobiales bacterium | reverse complement strand
GGGCAGTAGTTCACTACATAGTGTTCTTTAAAAAAGTCCTCCGCGCTGCCAAAGGTGTCCCTCGCCCAGCCCCAGAGGCGGCGACCGCTCACTTCCGAGCGCGTGCAGGCAAATCCCTGCACCGGGCGCTTCGGGTGTTCTTTCGCGGGCCGGTCCACCGGTTCGGAAATCCCCATCCAGTCGCGCACCGCCGGGATCTCGCCAAAAGGCACTCCTGTCTGCGCCATCCCGAAGGGGCCAGGATTCATTCCCAGAAAGAGCACCCGCTTGGGGGTGGTCCCGAACTTCCCCGCATAGGACGAGTGCGCCCGCCACGCGTATTCCAGAGGGTTGTAGACATGCGTTACCGGCTCCGCAAATGTGAGCGGACGCAGGACGGTGCGGAGTTCATCGGCGGCGGCGAGAAGGGAGTCGGACAGCGAAGCCATGCCGCCCACCGGGACGGCACCGCGGAGGAAATGCAACCGCCCGCAGCGGCTACAATCTTCCCTGCATTTGATAAATGACAGCAGTGCGGGATCGCTTTACAGGATCGCAGTCTTCCTGCCGTTTTCGAAAATCCAACCGGTCACGCTATGAGCCTTGCTTACCTGTTCTTCGCCGACGTTCCCGTGCAGATCATCCTGATCCTGCTCATCGCCACCATCCTCGTCTTCGCACTGCTGGGGCTGAAGATTGTGAGGCACTCGGAAACTATCGTTATCGAGCGGCTGGGGCGCTACCACCGCACGCTCAACAGCGGTATCAATATCATCTGGCCGATCATTGACCGTCCCCGCGCCATCCATTGGCGCTATACGGAAAACGGTCCCAACGGGCGCGTCGTCTTTATCACCCGCAGCAGTGCCCGCATCGACCTGCGCGAGACGGTCTACGATTTCCCGCGTCAAAACGTCATCACGAAGGACAACGTCCAGATTCTCATTAACGCCCTCGTTTATTTCCAGATCACGGACCCCATGAAGTCCGTCTACGAGATCAGCAATCTCCCCGATGCGATCGAAAAGCTTACGCAGACCACGCTTCGAAATGTCATCGGTGAACTTGACTTTGACCAGTGTCTTGTCAGTCGGGATACGGTGAACAAGAAGCTCGGACTCATCCTCGACGACGCCACTCACAAGTGGGGTGTGAAGGTGAATCGCGTGGAACTTCAGGACATCACCCCGCCGGCGGATGTGCAGCAGGCGATGGAAAAACAAATGCGCGCCGAACGCGACCGCCGCGCCCAAATCCTCGCCGCGGAAGGTTCCAAAGGGGCCGCGGTGCTTGAAGCCGAGGGGATTCGCCAGGCCGCCATTACCACTGCCGAGGGTGCGAAACAATCCGCCATTCTCCGCGCCGAAGGTGACGCGCAGGCCATGGAGCGCATCGCCCTCGCGCAGGCCCAGGCGATCCGCTCTGTTCGAGATGGTCTTGCGGGGACGGAGACCGATGCAGCCGCCTATCTTATTGCCGCCCGCTATCTTGAGACGCTCAAGGAAATGACGAGCGGCAAGGACAACAAGGTCGTTTATGTTCCCTTCGAGGCCACTGGCGTCCTGGGCGCTCTCGGCAGCATGAAGAACCTCTTCGACCGCAATACCCCGGCGCCCTTGAGTCCAAAGGAATAGGAACAGGGCAAAAAAAAGTCCGGCTCGCGCCTTTCGGTGCGGGCCGGTGCTCGAATCGTCATCGTCTGAATTACCGTTCGATGTTCGATTCGGCTTTAAGTGTTGCAGCAGGCATGCCACCCGAATGAAGCGGGTCTTACCGGGAAACAGGGCTGGCTCCCTCCTGCTCCTTGCGGACTGCATGGAGTGATCGTGCAAAAGGGCACGCGGTTTCGATTTCGCATGCAGACCCGCCGTGCCGCTGCCATGATTGGAACCATGTCGCCCGCTGTCACCTCTGTCTTTGACTTGCCATGGACGATGCTTGTGCCCTGGGCCGTGTATGGGGCCGTTTACCTTGGCGGATTGATCCTGGGCATTTGGACGTGGCGGCGGCACCCGCTGGTTTCTTTGATCGTGATCCTCGTGACGGCTGGTTTGTTAGTCCGCTCCACCCTGTTGTTGTGGGAACACACGCAGCCTGAATTTGCGAACCGGTTTCGGGATATGACCATGGAGGAGCGGCAGATAGACATCTGGCTTCGAGGGCTTCCCTACGTCGCAGCTTTTGTAATGCTGGCCATAGCGGCGGTTTTGGCCCGGCACCGAACGGTACCAATATCCACGGAGGAGGACGCTCTATGAGTTATTTTTTACCCGGGTGGATGGTTTTGACCTGTTTTGCCGGACCGATTGTGGCTCTCGCCCTCGGACTGATTGGCCTCAAACGCCGGCGAAAAACGGCTCTCCTTCTCATTGGTGCCGCGCTTTCACAGACGTGCCAGTTGTTCGCCTACCGGAACTTTAACGACGCGGCAAAATTCGTGGAGTCGACCTTCAAGATGCCTATATTTGAGGCTTCTCAGTGGGCCAGCATGGTGTTCTCAATCGCCGGCGTGGTGCCGCTGGTCCTGCTGCTGTGGGCCGTATTTTGTGACCGGAAGCCCGCTCCCCCTGCCTCACGCTTTGGGGAACCGTGAGTCATTTCCTCAGCACGAAACATTTCCGATCTTCCCAAAATTGCGAAAACCCGGTTGCGGTTTTGGTGCTCCCCGGTTTGGAAGCTGCTACCTCGACCAGCCTTGCAGGAGCCCGCCAGAAATGAGGGAAATCTCCTTGTAAAAACCATGATTGCGGCCATCTATTCAATCCTTCAGGTTTCTTAACTATCACCTTTCCCATGCTCCGAGTTCTCGTTGGAATCACTCTTTGCGTCGGCCTCGTGGTCGCGTTTCTCCTTTCGACCACGAAGGCGGACCCGCTTCCGCTCGGGGCCAGCGCTCCGTCGGTGGCTGCGGTGGATGAGAACGGTAAAGCCGTGAATCTGGAGGAAATCTTCAAGAAGGGCATCACGCTCGTCTACTTCTATCCCAAGGCCGATACCCCCGGCTGCACCAAGGAAGCCTGCGCCATCCGCGACAAATGGGAGGACGTGCAAAAGCTCGGCGTCACCGTGATCGGCGTGAGCATGGACAAGCCGGAAGCCCAAAAAGCCTTCAAGGAAAAGTACAAGCTTCCGTTTACCCTCCTCGCCGATGCGGACGGAGCGGTGGTCAAGGCGTTTGGCGTTTCGACGAAACGGATCGGTTTCGCCAACCGTCAGTCCTACCTCATCAAGGACGGCAAAATCGCATGGTTTGACCCCAATGTTTCCGCGGAAACCCATCTGGACATCGTGATGAAAGCCGTGGCCAGCCTCGGGACCACACCGGCTCCGGCGAAGAAGTAAAGGCAGCCTCTTCGGGACGGCACGGGCACCCCTGGGCGGGACCTGAAAAATTTTGCCGTGTTGGGAAAAAGAAGTGAATAGTTCAGCCAGACCCTGCGTCCTACCGCCGGTCTGACCCTCAACTTTCACTGCAGTTCCCCATGAAAACCCGACTTCTTTCCGCCCTGGCGGCTTCGGCCAGCCTTGTACTCACGTCCTGCGACAAGCCTGAATTGAGCGCGCAGGCGCCTGCGAAAGACGGGCAGGCGGAGACGCCCGCAGAACCTGCGGCGGAACCCGTGGCCGCGGAGCCTTCGGAGGCGGAAAAGAAACTCGCCTCCCAGGTCCAGGAACTGGAAGCCCGGGAACTGGCGCTGCAGCAGCAGATGGAGGATGAACGGCTGGCTGCCGCTGACGCGGAGATCGCCAAAGAGCAGGAACTTCTCCAAAAGGAGCGCGAGGCGTGGGCTCTTGAGCAGCAGTTGGCCGATGCCAAAGCCGCCGCGGAGACACCTGCCCGTGAGGCTCCTCCTGTGGACACTTCCTCTCCGGTGGCGAATGCCGGTGACTATCAAACGTTTTACGACGATCTCGATCCCCTCGGTTCGTGGTATGAATCGCCGGATTACGGTTATGTCTGGCAGCCCTCCATCGCCATCTCCGACAATTCGTGGCGTCCTTATACGAAGGGCCGCTGGGCCAGCGCGGACCAGGGCTGGACGTGGTGTTCGGATGAACCCTTCGGCTGGGCCTGCTATCACTACGGCCGGTGGGCCAAAGTGAAAGGCCGCGGCTGGGTGTGGATTCCCGGCGATCAATGGGCGCCGGCCTGGGTTTGCTGGCGCAAGACGGACAAATACATCGGCTGGTGTCCGCTGCCGCCGGAAACGGTCTACGACAGCGACATCTCCTATGGCTCCTCCGTGGACGAAGACTGCGGCATTTACCCTGGCGGTTATGTGTTCATGCCGGTGCGCTATTTCGATCAGCCGGTCTACTCCTACTGCGAGATGCCTTCGGTGTGTCTCACTATTTACAACACCAGTATCAACATTACCAACCTGATCATCCGCCGGCACCGGGTGGAATGCGGCGGCCCGCAGTATGACTGGATTTCCCAGTGCGTCCGGCATCCGATGCCCCGCTACACTCTTGCCTGCGAGTCAAACCGTCCGGACCGCCGCCGCTCTCCTTTGATCGACAAGGACCGGCTCCACTGCTTCGCGCCCAAAGTCTATGCCCCGTGGAATGTCGCCCTGCGGCCTGCCCGCACGAAAGCGAACCTCGCCGGTGCGGAGGTGATTCGCCGCAGCGAAAGTCTGCCTGACAAACTGATGAGCCGCTTTCAGCAGGAGCGCCGGCAGCGTGACCGGGAAGCGGATAACCTGAAGGGAGTGGGGCAGAAGATCGTCGAGCATCAAAGGAAACTCGCGACGCTGGAAAAGACCCGCGAGTCCATTGAACTCACCCGCCGGGACCGCACTGCCGGAGTTTCCGGCCCCGCCGGCCAGATCCCGGACCGCAGCGATTCCCGCATCCGTCCGGGACGGCAGACCGGCGGCGACACCGTACGCCCTAACCGTCAGGACAGCGCGAACCTTGCAGAGGCGAAGGAGCAGTTGGAAAAGCTGCGCGCCCAGCGGAATTCAAAGCTCCCGGACTCCAAACAGCCGGAGATTCGAAATGACAGGACACCGGGTCCTCAAGGAAACCCGGCGACCGCGGACAACAAAGAACAGGCCCGTCTCGCCGAAACACGCGCCGACCTGGAAGCGCGTAAACAGCAGTTGGCCAAACTCCGTGCCGACCGCGAAGCCTCCGCCAAAACCCGTCCGCAACCGCCTGCCGTCACCGCGGACAACAATCCAAAGACGCGGAACACGGATCCCGCCGCCCGTATCCGTGAGGACAACGACAGCCGGACGAAAGAGCAGATCGCCCGCCAGCGCACGGCTCTCGAAGAGCAGCGCCGGGCTGCCGATGCCGCAAACCGCGATCTTGAAAAGCAAACCGCGGACCGTGCCGCCGCCGAGGATCAGCGTCGCCGGCAGCAGGACGCGGAGAACAAATTCGCTAAAGAGCAGTTGGCAAAACAGCGCGATGATTTGGAGCAGCAGCGCCGCGCTTCTGACACCGCCGCCCGCGATAAGAGCCGGCAGATGGCCGAGCGCGCCGCTCTGGAAAATCAACGCCGCGAGACGGAGGAGGCGCAAAACAAGGCCACGAAGGAACAGATCGCCCGTCAGCGGACCGCCCTTGAGGACCAGCGCCGTGCTGCCGACGCCGCTTCCCGCGAGGCGGACAAGCAAAAGGCCGAGCGTGCCGCGCTCGAGGACACTCGCCGCCGTCAGCAGGAAGCCGCCAACGAACAGGCCAAAGCTCAGATCGCCGCGCAGCGCGCCGCCCTCGAACAGCAGCGCCGCCAGGCCGAGGAGCAGGCCAGAGCGGATCGCCAGGCCCGTGACCAGGCTGCTGCTGCGCAACAGCGTGAGGCGATGGCGCAACAACAGCAGCGTGAGGCCATGCAGCGTCAGGCTCAGGAACAGGCCGCCCGTCAGCGTGAAGCGATGGAAAATCAGCGCCGCCAAGCGGAGGAACAAAACCGTCAGGAAAACATGCGCCGCCAGGCCGAAGACCGCGCCCGTGAACAGCAGGAGCGCCGTCAAGCCGAGGAAGCCAATCGTCGTCAGGCTGAAGAGCAAAACCGCCGCCAGGCGGAAGAGGCCAATCGCCGTCAGGCCGAGGAATCACGCCGCCAGTCCGAGCGTGCCGCCAAAGAGGCTGCCGACCGCGAAAGCAAACGCGGCCGTTAAGATCGCTTCAGGGGAGCACAGGCGTCCCGCCTGTCCCGTCCGGCGTCCCGCCGGATGCCATTGCCCAAGCCTCTTCTTCCTTCTCCCTCACTTCCCAAACAACTCCTTGAAGAACACCATCATGTGTTCCCAGGAACGCTTATCGGTCTTCTCATCATACGCATTCCCCTTGCTCTTATCCGTGCCCGCGTGGGGATTGCTGAAAGAGTGCACCGCGCCGCTGTAGGAGATCATCTGCCAGTCCACGCCGGCGTCATTGAATTCCTTCGTCATGGCCGCAATGCCCGCGGCCGGAACATTCGGATCATCCGCCCCATGGAGAATGAGCACCCGCGCCTTGATGTTCTTCCCGTCCGCCGGCGTGGGAGAATCCAGTCCACCGTGGAAGGAAACCACTCCTTTTACATCGGCTCCGGCGCGGGCGAGTTCCAGCACCCCCGTGCCGCCAAAACAATAGCCGATCGCCGCCACCTTTGAGGCATCCACGTTCGGATTCGATTTCAATTGCTCCAGGCCTGCCAGCAGGCGTTTCCGGTAGAGGGCGCGGTCGCCTTTATACTGCCCCGCCAGCTTCGCCGCACCGGGAGGCCCGTCCGGCCGCACGCCTTTTCCGTAGATGTCCGCTGCCAGCACCACATAGCCGAGTCCGGCCAACTCGTTCGCACGCTCTTTGGCATAGGTCCCCACCCCCATCCAGTCGTGGATGAGCAGGATGGCCGGCACTTTGCCGCTCACCTCTTTGGGCACCGCGAGATATCCCTCCAGCGTGGTGTCGGCCTGCTTGTATTCGACGGCTTTGGTCGCGATCTCGCCCGCCGGTGAGGAGACTGGCGAAAGCAGGCAGACGGTAAGGAACAGAGAGCGAAGGATGGTTTTCATTGGGGGTGAAGAATGAAGGATTAAAACTGCGGGTCAGGGGTCGCGTTTTTTGCAGTGATCGTGCCGTTCGCTCATTCAGCCAGGAAGTCGACTACCAGCACCTTGTCGAGCACCGGTCCGAGCATCGCTCCGAACTCCTTGTGTGCCGGCTCGTGGAGATAGTGTTTTTCCACCGCTTCCTTGTTTTCAAAACTCAGTGTGAAGCAGTGGGTGAAGCCCTGATTGAGTTTTTCAGGACTGATGTTCGTGCCCCATTCGAGCGACTGCACCGCCGGTATTTTTGTCTTCAGCGCTTTGAACGCCTCGACCACGGCCTTCACCTTGTCGGCGGAGGCATCGTCTTTGAATTTCAGGAGAACGATGTGCTTGTAGGGAGCGGCTTTCACTTTGGCGGGTGTTTTGTCCTGGGCGATGGCACTCGGCGCCTGCATCAAAAGCGCGGTGGAAAGAGAGGCGGCGGCGACAACGGCGAGGGTGATTCGTTTCATAACAGGGCCAGCATCCGGGGGACGATTCTCCCGTCAAGTGCCGGACTCCGCCGCATCCGCCGCAGCAACAACGCGCTGGCGTCGCTGGTGCAGGTGTTTTAGCATAACGGCGCTTAACCCGTCCCATATGATTCTTTCCCGCACCCGCCTGATTGCCGCTCTCAGTGTTGCCGCCATGGCCGCCCTGTCCGCGCAGGATGCCACGCGTCCGCCAAAAGCCGAGCCGGTGCCGGAGGAGGGAGCGCCCGGGCCCGCTGCGGCGCCTGCGGATCCCAAAGGTGCACCGAAGGCGGAGGTGGTGCCGGAGGATGGCCCTCCCATGGAGGATGAGCCCCCGGATGCCCCATGGGCCGGAGACAAGGAGGCCCGCGCGGAGTATGAGCGGAAGAAGCTGGAGGCGTCAAAGACCGCGGAGGAGAAAGCGCACGAGGCTGAGGCGGAGAAGAAAAAAGGCAAAAAGAAGAAAAAGGAGGCCGAAGAAAGCACAGAGGAGGAGGTAAAGGAGGTGAAAGCGGTGCCTAACGACAAGCCGAAGGCGGTGCCGCCGGTCGCTCCTCATGAGATCAAGCCGGAAAAACCGAAGACCGCGCTCGTCACCAAGACCGACCCTAACGCCAAGCCGCTTTCCCTGCGCGTCCCCGCGCCGCGCGGTCTCATTGTGGACCGCAACGGTTTGCCGCTCGCCCAAAATAAAATGGCGCACTACATCGGCGTGCAACTGCCCATGAAAGAGGGCCTCACCGATGTTCAGATCCTCGACTTCGCCCGCGGCCCGATGGCCTTTTGTCAGGCGCAGCTTCCCGGCGGCTGGGATGTGAGTGATGCCGAGATCATTCAGCACTATCACAAACGCCGCTGGGTGCCTCTGATGTGCTCCGCACTGCTGCCGGAGGAGCGCGCCGTAAAACTCAAGGACTCCGTTCCTCCGGGAGTGATCCTGCGTCCTTTCTTCCTCCGCACCTATCCCGAGAATTCTCTCGCCGGCCACCTTCTCGGCACCATGGGCAAGAGCGGGCCCTTCACGCCCTCCAAGCTCGACCTCGAAGCGGATGAAACCATGTGGCCCCCCACGGTCGGCCGCAGCGGACTGGAGAAGCGCTTTGAAAAAGAACTCACTGGCGAGCCGGGTCACTACGAAGCTCTCTTCGATTCCAAAGGCGATATGCTTTCCGAAGAGTGGAGAGCGCGTCCGCGGGCCGGAAGCACCATCGTGACGACCCTGGATATCGAGTTGCAGAAAATCGCCGAGCGGAACCTGAAGGAGCGCGGCTTTCGCGGGGCCTTCATCATCCTCGATGTGAAGACCGGGGACATCCTCGCGATGGCCTCCACCCCCTGCATCAATCCCAATGACTGGGTCTACGGGGTCGGGGAGGATTTTCTGAAAAAGCAGTTGAAGGAGCCGGACCTCGTGATGACCTGCCGCGCCATCCAGGGGCACTATCCTCCCGCCTCCACGTTCAAGGTGGTGACGGCCCTCGCCGCGCTGGAGACGGACGCTGTCGGACCGGACACAGAGTTCAGTTGCCCCAGTGTCATGTATTTCAACGGTCGCGCCATGCACAACCACTCCCGGCATGACGAAGGCATGATGGACGTGGAGCGTGCCATCATGCGGTCCTGCAACACCTGGTTCTTCCAGGCCGCCAAAGCCTGCGGCGGGAGCGCGCTAAGCACCATGGGCACCCGCCTGGGTTTTGGACAAAAGACCGGCATCTGCCTGGAGGAAATGGAGTCGTCCGGCAACATGCCCTACACGGCTCCGGGCGGCGGCGCTATCACGGGCGGCATTCTCGCGAATACCTCCATTGGTCAGGGGCAGGTGGAGGCCACGCCTTTGCAGGTCGCCCAAATGATGGCCGGGGTCGCCCGCGGGGACGCGGTCCCCCGTCCGCGCCTGGTGAAGATGATCCAGGATGTGGACGGCAGAGTGATTCAGCATTTCCCCACCGTCCTGCACCCCCCGCTCGAACTGTCGAAGGAGAATCTCAACGCCGTGCGGCGCGGGATGCGCGCGGTGGTGGCCGGCGGCGGCGGCACCGGATCGCGGGCCGAGAACAATTACGTGGCCATCGCCGGCAAAACCGGCACCGGCCAGTGGCACGTCAAAATTCAACAGAATGTGGCGTGGTTCGCCGGCTTCATTCCCTACAAGGAACCCGAATACGCCTATGCCTGTCTCTACGAAGGCGATCCCGGAGAAACGGAAATCTCCGGCGGGCGCAAGGTCGCTCCGGTGGTCGGCGACGTGTTCAACGAAATCTACAAGGCGAAGAAGAAGCGCGGTGAAATCAAGGATGGCTCCAATGAGGACGACGACGGACCGAAGGTGACCACCAGTCGCCCCCGCCGTGCGGAGCCCGTGGAGGAAGTGCGCCCCGCCCCGCCCCCGCCGGAACCACCCAAGCGCGGCGGCCTCCGCTGGCTGTTCAGCCGCCGCCCGAAAGCCCCGGAGGCTCCGCCGCCTGCGCCCATGCCCTCCGGCCGTCCACGGTAACGGGCACAAAAAACCCTGGCGGCATGGAATGCTCTTCGCTATAAGCCGCCGCCCCAAAGGCGCTTTTCATCTCGAATACCAACCCTCCACCCGGACTACCACCGGTTCCTAAACTCCACCGACTTATGATCAGGATCAGCCTCATTCTCGCTCTCTCCGCCCTGGCCGCCGGCCGTGCCGCTGCTGAAGATCCGGACTTCAAGAAAGACGTCGCACCCATCCTCGAAGGCTCCTGCCTCAAGTGCCACAATGACAAAAAGGCCAAAGGCAAGCTCAATATGAGCACCAAAGAGTCCTTCATGAAGGGCGGCGAAGACACCAAGCTCATCGAAGCCGGCAAGCCCGACACGAGCGCTCTCATCAAAGTCCTCCTGCTCCCGGCTGATGACGATGACGCCATGCCCCCCAAGGACAAAGCCCCGCGTCCCACCGCCGCACAAATCGAAATCCTCAAGAAGTGGATCACCGCCGGTGCCAAATGGCCCGATGGCGTGACGCTCAAGGCGAAGGACGAAAAGTAATTCCGCTCCCGCTCAGCTTCTTTTACAACGTGAAACCCCGGCTTCTGCCCTTCGGTGGAGGCCGGGGTTCTGTTTTGCTCCTTCGCATGAATTTAGCGTTTGGTTAGCCCCGCATCTATGAGCCGGAACATGATCAGCGCCGCAAAGAAAAGAATCACCAGAGCAATGGCGGCCAAACAGTCGATAAACCGCTTCCGTCGTTCTCGTGTCATGGTGCCGACGTTGAGCCGTTTGGTAAAAGAGTCCAGTTCCCACGGCTGCAAGGCTGTTTGAACCGCCTCAAAAGTCGCCGCTCACCAGTTGCTGATATTTGCTTCCGTCCGGCGCGAGGTGTGCGGTGGAACCGGTGCCGCTCAACTGGCTGCGTGTATTCCAGGAGTGATTGGTCACCGAGGGTTTGACCCACACGACCGTTGGCAGCACGCAGGTTTGGGTGGAGGGAGCCACGGAAAGTGGGATGCCTGCGGTGTTGTAGCTGATGTCCCACGAGGCCCCGATGCTGCCGGGTTTGCGCAGCCACGGGTACCGCCGGACGATGTCCAGTTCCTGGCCGGTCTTGTTGGGAACGCGCGCGGTATAGTAGGGCTGACTGCTCTTCAGAAATTCCGCCGGTGACAGGCCCGGGTCAGCGTGCGCGGCCTTGAGGAATCCCGCGACGTCGATGCCCGCGAGATTGTGCCCGTGCCAGTTTCCGTTGGGATTGGCCAGCTTGTAATATTTGGCGTAGAACTCGCTGAAGCGGTCGCTGAGCAGCACGCAGAGTTCAAGGTGCGTGTGGGAGCGGCGGCGGTCGATGCCCTCGCCGGTGTGTCCCATCAGCGCAATGGGAGCGCCGCGTTTGACCTCTGTGCCCACCTTCGTATCGATGCGCTTCAGGTGGGCGTAGAGACTGTAAAAGTTACCCCACTGTGCCCCGCACGCGTGCTCGATGACGATGTAGTTCCCGTAGTTGCTGGAGGCATTGGGCGCGCAGTAGACCACCGTCCCGTCCGCGATGGCCTGCACCGTATCCTGAGGCTCTCCGGCAGCATCCCGCTGCATGGGAGCGATGTCGATTCCCTCATGGAATTTGGTGAACACCTCGCCGGTGGCGGTATTGCGTGGGTTGCGGACGTAGCCGTAGCCGCCGCCCTGCCATACCTGGGTCACTTTGCCGTCCGCACCGTAGCGGTCCACGAACATATAGAACGCCGCCGGATCGTCGCGGAGGAGCGCATCGTTCTTCGTGGGAAGCTGGAAAACGAGTCCCGTCCGGTGCGGAGCAGCAGGTGGCGGGTCCGTCTTTTCGGGGGGCACTCCGGAAACGGGCGCTGGTTTCGTGCCCTCTCCCGCAGTGGCCCCGGCGGCACTGGCTTTCTTTACCCCGGCCGGTGCCGGCGGCGTTACTGAATCCGGAGAAGGCGCGGGCGGAGTGGCGGGAGCAGGCGCTGCCGCAGGCTTGGTTTCGCGTTCCGCCGGTGGCTCCTTTTCACATCCGCTCAGCAGTCCGGCGGCGGTCCACAGCAGGGCTATGCGATGGGCGCAGCGCCCGGCGATTCTCAGTCGGCTCATGAGGAGGGGGCGTTCCGGCGTTAGCGCGACTTCTTCCCTTTTTCGCCCGGCATGCCATTGTCGAGGCGCTTTAGCTTCTTGCCGATGAGCTTGAGATCATCCGCGCTCAGCCCGCTCCAGATGATAAAAAAGCCGTCGTCACCGGAACGGTCGATCCGGATGATGTCGAGCGCTTTGCCGTTCACGATCGTCCGGGCGAGCCGGCCCCGGCTTGTCGAGCAGAGGACCGTCATGGCGCGCTGGCCTTCGTCGTTGAGGTGCAGGGCTGCTCCGTAGCTGGAGCCATCCTCCGCCGTGAAGGCGCGGAAGGAATCGAAATGCCGGATGGCCAGTTCCGGCGAAATGCGGAAGTAGTGAGTTTGGCCGTCGATCACATTGGGCCGCACCATCTTCGGACCGTCCACCTCATCGCCCTCGGCGTGCAGACCGATGTAGGCCCCTGAAGATTTGTTTCCCGCGTGAGCCAGGGAGGTCAGCAGCAGGAGGGCGGAGAGAATGAAGGGGTGCCTTTTCATGGCCGCCAGTGAACGGGAAGAATGACCAAATTGCAATCTAAACCACAGCCGGCGGTAAACGCCTGCCCTTCCGCGATGCCTCGAAATTCAGGCCTTCCGGCGCCGGCGGGAAAGCAGCATTCCCGCCGCAGCGGTGAGTGCCAGCGAGCCCGGCTCGGGAACAGCGGCAAACCGCTCCACCTGGATATTGTCCACTGCCGTTCGTGCACGCATGTAGATGCCGATTCCGATATTCTCGCCCGCCATCGAAGCGTTCGGAATGAAATCGAAGGATACCGTCTTCCAGTTGCCGGCGTTGTTCGTGGAATCAAAAACGCCTCCCGTGAGGTTGAACACCGTGCCGCCGGCAGTATTGACGGTGGTCGTCGTTCCGATGGATTCGAATGCCACCGCCGCGGAACTCTGGGTATCGAAGCTGGTAGTAGGAGTCGCTGATCCCTTGAAGAGATAAAGATAAACTCCCTGACCCGATATCGAGGCGTCCGTCGTGGCGCTGATGGAAAAACGATAGGTATCGCCCGGCACGAAAGCGGTAGCCAGCACCCGGGAGGTATAACCGAATCCGCCGGCATTGAGACCGTGAAGTGCCGTCGAGCCCTGCCCGTTGGTGTCATAGGGAGCCGATGCCGGTCCCAGTGGATCCGGACGGGTGGCACCCGCAGCGGTGGCATACTTGGTAGAATACCACCAGGAGGTGTTGCCGGTTCCTCCCAGACGCACCTGACTCCAGCCCCCCTGGTTGCCGTAGGAATAGAGCGTCGCCGATCCTCCTGTTCCGGCCCCTGCGGCCACCGCGTTGGCTTCCGCTCCTTCGAAATTATTGGTATACAGCACCGCGGCATTGGCCACAGCGGCGCCAAACACAAGTCCGGCAAATCCGTAGAGCGCTTTCAGCAGTCGAATGTTGGGGCGTAGTCTTTTCATGGGACTTCCTTAGGGATCAAGGTGTGCGTTTAGCAGTGCCGGTGATTTCCTGAAAGACTTATTTTCTGTATTTTCCGTCACGGTGAGTGGTCAAACGCCTCCAGCGCCGGCTGCAATATCTTGAGGTGCGGCTCCAGATACCGTTCATAGTGCCGCCAGCGACCCACGGCCCGGCGGTGCACCGGCTCCGTCACGGCGGCGTAAGTGGGAGAGTGGACGTGTTTGCGGCCGGCGTGTTCGTGAAATGCCAGCACGCCGTCATCCCAGGGGAGGCCGAGGAAGGCGAGGCTCTTCGCCGCGGTGGACGGGAGGTCCGCCGTGGTCTCCTCGTAACGCACCTCTCTCCACGAGTCCTCCGGCAGCACCTTTCGCAGTATTTCCCAGCCCCGCAGGCAGGAGGCAAGGTGCCTTGCCGTGTCTCCCAGGGTTTGCCAGTGCGCGCTCACCGCATTGGGAGGCACTCCCTGGAGGAAACAACTGACGGCGACATCCCGCGGATCCCGAAGCGCGATGAGGCATTTCGCTGCGGGAAAGACTCTCATCACCGCGGGCAGCGCGAGTGTGAGCGCCGGATTCTTGTCCAGCAGGATTCGGTTGCCGGGCTCTTCGCCCAGAAAAACGGTCGTATGGGCGAAGTAACGGTCACGGCAGCGTGACAGCATGTCCGGCGGTGCTTCATCCAGCACGGTCAGCCACGGCACTTCCAGCGGGCGTGTCAGACGCAGCGGCGATACCACGTCATCGCCCATCACGATCGATTCGTCGGCGCTCACCAGTCCCGGGTGTGCATCGAGCACCTGCTCGATTAATGTCGTGCCGCTGCGCGGATACCCGCACAGCACGGCGAGCGGCCGGTGGGCGGCGGGCTCCCGCCAGCGGAGAAAGTGGGCGGGAGTCAGGGCCCGCATCAATTCCAGACTCTCCGCCTCCGCCATCGCATTGCCCTGGCGGAACGATTCCGCTTCCGCACCGGTAATCTGCTTCGCGCGCGTCGCCGCTTCGAAGGCTTCATCGTACCGGCCCTGGAGATCGCAGACGGCTGCCAGTTCGTACCACGCCCGCCAGCGCGATTCTGCGTCCTGGAGCGGGGCGTCGATTTCCGCCCGGGCATAGGCTTCCGCCCCCGTCAGGTCCTTGCGGCGGCGGCACACTTGAGCCCGCAGCACTCTGGCCGGCGGCAGTCCCGGTACGAGACTCTCCGCGCGGGTCAGCGCCTCCTCCGCTTCGTCCAAATGGTGCAGCCGCTCGGCAATGCGGGCGAGCCCCATCCATGCACCTGCGCCGCAGTGCGGCATCTCCGCCGCCCGCCGGTAGTAACCGAGCGCGGTCGCGAACTCCTGCGCCTCCACAAACGCCTCGCCGGCCCGAATGCAGGGAAACGGGTCCGCGGGATGGGCGGCGCTGAGTTTATCAAAAAGTGCCCGCGCCTCCTCCCGCCGGTAACGCAGGGCCAGCGCTTTGGCGCAGTCCGCCGCCACCATCGTGTCGAAGGGGGCCTGCCGGTGGGCTTCCAGAAAGGCCGCCACCGCCTCTTCGAAACGGTTGGCATTCCAGTGCGCGATGGCCCGCCGGTGCCATTCCGCCGCCGGGGGAGTTGCCGGTCCGGCGCGTGCCTGCCGCAGAATGGAGTTGGCGGCGGCTCTGCCGGACTGCCGCTGCTGGTTTTGCACCGCGCGCTTTTTATTGCGCTTATCTCCCATGGTGCTTCGCGGGCTGGCAGACCGCGCATCCGGCGGCTGTTGTGTTTACGGTGCGCATCCTTCCGTTCCCGAGGTCCCCCGCCAGCATCCTGCCGGCCAGCGATTCACCAATGCCTGTGATCAGCTTGATCGCCTCCACCGCGGCAACCGATCCCGCCACGCCGCTCACCGCTCCAAACACCGGAAACCGCCGCTTCCACCACGCCGGCGGCTCCGTGCAGAGGCAAGCAAGGCATCCCGGACGCCCGGGATGAAAAACCGTCACGGAAAACTCCATGCCGTGCATCGCTGCTTCGACCATGGGCCTCTTCAGTTTCACCGCCGCCGCATTCATCGCGAGGCGCTCTTCGAACAGCGGCGCAGCATCGATCACCACATCCGCCATCGCCACCAGCCGGTCGGCATTGTGAATGGATACATTTTCCTCCACTGTCACCACTTCCACTTCAGGATTGAGTCCGCGCAGCGTCGCTGCCGCCGTCTCCATGCGGGGTTTTCCCACGCCCTCCGTCCGCATGAGCAACTGCCGGTTCAGGTCATCCAGCCGCAGCGGGCCGGCATGGGCGAGGATCAGTTTTCCCACGCCCGCCGCCGCAAGGTGCAGCGCCGCCGTCCCGCCGACGCCGCCCGCCCGCGAGATGAGCACCCGCGCCGCCTTCAGTTTGCGCTGCCCCTCCTCGCCGTGGCCAGGGATATCGAGCTGCCACGCGTAGCGCTGCCGTTCATCCGCGGTCAGGTCAGGCAGCGGATCCGGCATGGGCGACGGGGAGTTGAATGATCTGGGTGGCGAGGGAATCGGCATCGGCGACATCGTGAGTGACGTGCAGAATGGTGACGCCGCCGCCCCGGCGCAAGGCCTGGAGTGCTTCGCGCAGCGATTGCCGGCTCACGGAATCCAGCGCGCTCAGCGGCTCATCCAGCAGCAGCACCGGCGGACGCGAGGCCATCGCCCGCGCCAGGGCCACCCGCTGTTTCTCGCCTCCGCTCAGCCCGGCGACGGACCGGTCCAGCAGCGGCTCGATGCCCAGTTGCCACGCCAGCTCCGCCACCCGTGCTCCGCGGCGTTCACGGTCCCACCCCTTCACCTTCAGGGCAAATCCGGCATTTTCCCGCACCGTCAGATGCGGAAACAGCGCGCCGTCCTGCGGCACGAATCCGATATTCCGTTCCGCCGGCGGCAGCTTTGTGACGTCCCGTCCCGCGATCACCACCTGCCCGCTCTCGATCCTCCGCAATCCGCAAATCGCTTCCAGCACGGTCGTCTTTCCCGCGCCGCTGGGTCCCATGAGCATTGCATGGCTGCCGGCAGCCACGGCAAAGGCCACTCCTTTCAAATGGAACTTCCCGGATGTCACTCCCAGATTGGAAACCGTGATCATATGGGCACTGCGTCCTCCTTTCCCAGCCAGCGCACCAGACCCAGAGCCACCAGCGATACGGCGATCATCAGCAGCGATACCGTCACCGCTGCATCCAGACGGCCGATGCTCAACTCCAGCCACACCGTCGTCGAAAGCACCTCCGTGCGCCCGCGCACCGCGCCTGCAAACACGAGGATCGGCCCGAACTCCCCCAGCGACCGCGCCCAGGCGAGGGTGAAGGCGCCGAGCACACCCCGTCTTGCCTGAGGCAGAGACACTCTCCAAAACGCCCCGGCCCGCGAGCATCCCAGCGTCATCGCCACATCCTCGGTGCGATGTGAAATCTGGCCAAACGTCAGGCGCATCGTTCTCACCGCAAACGCCGCCGCGACGGCGAACTGAGCCAGCACGATCGCCGGCACGGCAAACGAAACCCGGTAGTGAAAATTCCTTTGAATGAAATCCTCCAGCGACTGCCCGTTCACTTTGACACTGAACAGGATGAGCAAACTCAGCCCCACCACCATCGGCGGCAGCACGACCGGAATGTCCACGATCCACTCCACAAGCGCTTTTCCCCGCCATCTCGTTCGTGCGAGAAGATATCCCAGCGGCACGCCCACCAATACAGACAGTCCCGCCGCCATCGTACAGGTGGAGAGGCTCAACCACAGTGATTCCCTGACTTCCCAGGAGCCAAATACCTCCTGCACCGACTGTGGCAGCCTTTCTCCCAGATAACCGATGTCCGCGACAACCATCAGCAGAATGAGGACTGCATAACTTCCCCCCAGCACCCAGAGGGCGGCAAGGAAAGCGGTGGGGTTGCGCAGCATGGGAGCGGTGAGCCCCTTCAATACCCCCGGCCGGTGCCGGAGCAAGGGTGTGCACGGCGGCCTTTCCGGGTCGGCGTTCACCTTAGAAAGTTTTAGGGTGACAACTTATGGAATTTATGGAAAATGCCGTCAAAATGGCTACCTTCCAAACCAGAAAGTATGGCCGCACAGAGCATCCGGCACTGATCGCGCTAACAGTCGGAACCCTGACCTGGCTCGCCCTCAGTATGGCGGGAGGAGATCTGACAGGAAACAACCGGGACATCAGCAGCCGCACCTCGGTGGCTCTCCTGGCGGTCCTCAAAAGCGCACGGGAATGGGTAGCCATGGGAATGGGCCTGCTGGTTTTCATATGGGCGTGGCAGCGCCGCCGGGAGGAAGCGCAAAGCGCCGGGGAGCAGGCGTTTATGGAATGGTCCGCCGAATTGCCGCAATGGCGGCCCCAGGAGGTCCAGGGGGAGGCCTCTGTATTTGTCGTTCCCGCTTCCCGCGCGACTGCTGCGGAGCAATCACCCCCTGCTTCCGCGGCGTTTGCTGCCGGTCGCCCGGCGAAGGGCCTGCACCCGGCCCCTGTTCCTTCGCCGGTCGTGGCGGCTGCGCCCGCTGCGGAAGCGCTGCCCGTTATTCGCCTGCGTCCATTACGTGAAATGGCGCGGCAATTCTCCACGCTCAGTGTTCCCGCGCCGAAGCCGGAGCCGACCCGCACCAGTCCTGTTCCCCTGGCCGCACCCGTGATGGAACTCGTCCGGGCCACCCCGCTCGCCCTTCCGCAGCACCTCCCGCTCGCCGCTTTGAAACAGGTGCCGCAGCACGAGTTCGAGCACCTCACCGGCGAGTATTTCCGGAAGCAGGGCTACGATGTGGCCGCTCTTGGGGATGGTACCGGAACAGGCAGTGCGGACCTCCTCCTCCACCGGAAAAACGAGGTGATCGTGGTAAAGTGCCTGCCTGGCGCGCAGTCTTCCATTCCTATGGAGGACGTGCGTGAACTCCTCGCCCTCGTGGTGGGTGAAGGCGCCACCCGCGGCATTGTAATCACCTCCGGCAGTTTCAGCCGCAGGGCCCTCAAATTCGCCCACCGCAAGGCGGGTGGACGCGTGCAACTCATCAACGGACGCCAGTTTGAATCCATGCTTCGCACTGCCGCTGCCGCCGGTGCCTCTCCCGCCTGTCCGTGCTGCCGCGGGCCCATGCAGCTCTCCAGGAAAAAGAGCCGCAGATCCCTCTCATGGGTTTGTGAACGCACGCCCGTTTGCCCGGGTGTGATCCGCTCCTCCGCCATCTCCCGTCCCGACCGCCAGTTGGCGGCATGAGTATTTCAAACGGACCGCGGACATCCTGTCCGCCCCGGCGTCGTAACGAGTCTCACAAAGAGAAGCCTTCGACGGCCGCTACTTCCGCATGATGATCCTCGCCCCTCTCCGCCAGGTAAAGTAGGAATAGATCCACTGCATAAAGACGAAGAGCCGGTTTCTCAGGCCAACGAGAAACAAAAGGTGGATGAAGAGCCACATCAGCCACGCGAGCAGACCGCGGGCTTTCATATAACTGGTCTCGGCGACTGCGGCATTGCGGCCAATGGTCGCCATGTTCCCCTTGTCGAAATAGGCGAACGCCGGTCGCGGGATCGGCACAGTGTACCGGTCGCGGTGACGGTATTGATTGCGCAGCGCGCGGGCCACATGCCGGCCCATCTGCATCGCCGCGGGACACACACCCGGCACGCGCTTCCCTTTTGCGTCCGTAAGGACGGCGATATCACCGACGGCGAACACATTTTCATGCCCGGGAACGGAAAGATCGGGCAGCACTTGAATCCGTCCTGCGCGGTCTACCGGCACGCCGAGAGTGCGCGTCAGCGGCACAGCCTCCACCCCGGCGGCCCAAACGATGGTGGAAGCGCGGATCACTTCGCCGGCGATCGTGATTTCCCCCTGGCTGATGTTCTGCACGCGGGTGTTGAGTCTCACCGTCACACCCATCTTCTCCAGCCGTTCACGGCCGTATTCTGAAAGGGCGGGATCGAAGGTTGAGAGCACGCGGTCTCCCGCTTCGATGAGGTAGACCCTCGCTTCCTCCGGGCGAATGCAGCGAAAGTCGCGGGCCAGCACCTTGTGCGAGAGCTCCGCCAGCGCGCCGGCCATCTCCACGCCGGTCGGCCCACCGCCGACGACCACGCTGGTCAGCAGGCGCGTGCGTTCTGCGGGATCGCTGGAGGCTTCCGCCGCCTCGTAGCAGCCGAGGGCATCGGTGCGGATGCGGCGGGCGTCTTCCAGGGTCTTGAGACCGGGTGCAAACGGCTCCCATTCCGGATGACCGAAGTAACCCGTCCGTGCTCCGAGCGCGATGATCAGATAGTCGTATTCGAGCGTGCGGGTCTCCAGTTGCACGCTGCGCTGCGCGAGGTCGATGTTTTTCACTTCCTCCATCAGGACGGTGACATTCTGCTGCTTTCGCAAAATCGACCGGATGGGCTGCGCAATCTCCGGCGCAGAAAGGCCGCCGGTGGCCACCTGGTAGAGAAGGGGCTGGAAAAGGTGATGGTTCTGGCGGTCGATGAGGGTAATGGCGAAGCGGGGATCGCTCAGTTCTTTGCAGAATGAGAGACCGCCGAAGCCGCCGCCGAGAACGGCGACACGCACAGGAGAGGGAGACAACTTCATGGAAAGATGAAAAAGGAGAGGAAACGAGGGACCGGCGGCGGGCCACCGGAAATTGTCGGAGAAACATTGCCCGTGCCGGGAGAAACCGCTATCATCCTTCGGTGTTATGAAAACAATACTTCTTCTCGCCGGCCTTCTGACGCTCTCTCCTCTCACCGCCCCGGTCCTGCGTGCGGACACCCTCGCGGAAAAAGCGAAAAAGGGGGGCACGGACTGGATGATCGGCAAGTGGGCTACCGAAGACGGCAAAGCCTCCATCTCCTACACATGGAAACTTGGAGACAATGTGGCCGCCGTAGCCTTCAAGCTGGGTGACCGCGAAACGGAGGGCATGATTCTCCAAAAGCCGGGAACGGATACCGTCATCTATACCGCCGCCGATAACAAAGGCGGCATGACCACCGGGGAATGGATCTCCCATAACGATCATCCCACGCTCGTCTCCACGCATACCGATACAGAGGGCAAGGAGGTCAAGATGGCTGCGGAGCACATCAAGACCGACGACGATACCATGACGGTGAAGCTCTACCGCGTCGATTCCGCCGGAAAGCCGGAGGGAGACCCGGTGCGTGAGGTCGTTTTCAAACGGCAGAAGTGACCTTCACCGGATAAGCCAGGCGCCGGCGGCGGAGCATTGGCCTGTCACGAAAAACCCGCCGCGGACAAAATCGTCCGGGGCGGGTTCGAAAGTCCGGGATGGCCCGGGAGCGGTCAATGGAATTCGCCGCTGTTCATCCAGTCGATCCACGCCTTTTCGAGGGCGGCGGCATCCGCGAAGCCATAGATTTTGGCGATTTCTTCGAGGTCCGGCACCTGGCTGGCGACGTCCATCTTCTGGCAGAGTTTGTTGAAGCAGGTGAGGTACTCCGTCGACTTCTGGAGAAACCGCGCGAAAGACCATGCGAAGACAATCTCCTTCGTCTTGGCATCGTTCGGCTTGGTGACCATCAATTCGCGCAGCCGGGGCGTCCATTCACCGCCCTTCTTCATCATCTTCTTGAGTTCCGGAGCCCAGCTCTTGTCGGATTGGAATCCGCCGCTGGAGGCCACGTCTTTTCCTGAGCCTTCCGTCCGGAGCATGCTCGTTTCCGATTTTCCAGTGAGGAGGATTTCCTTGTAATAGGCGTGTCCTTTGATGATGGCGAAGACGCCGTCCGTGGATGCTGCCCCGCCGGAGCCGGTCTGCACTTCGAGGATGTCCGCCGCGAGAACGTTCGTGTTGAAGGGAACCCAGACTCCCTTGATCGGCACAGGTTTGCCTTCTGTCTTCTTGCCGTTCTGGTCTATCGTCACCGGAATCCGGTTGGCCCGGAAAACCTGAATGCCGCCGAAAATCTTATGCTCGTCCGCCTGCGCCTGCGGCATCCGCACTCCCCCCGCTGCGCTTTGCGGCCAGGTTTTCCGCGTGCGCTCCGCGCCGTCCTTGTTGCCGGCGGCCACCAGCATGTCGGCGTACCAGTCTCCCACATCCTCATAGCCTTCCTGATCGTTCACCAGCACGATCGCCATTTTCCGGTCGTGCCATTTGGGGATGAAGGTGCTGTGGAAAAAGGCGGTGTCGATCCACAGCCGTTCCGCGAGTTCTGCGATGCCCATGGGGTCGGTGGGCTTCAGATACATAACCTTGAAATGCGGCGTTTCGCAAATCCGGTAAGTGCGTGAGTTGATCTTGAAATCGCCCGCCTCCTTCTTGAATTCCTTCGTGTCGATCTTGACCTCTTTGGCCGGATTTGGCGTTTTGGGCTTCACCGCGCTCGACGAGCCAAGCGCCTTCGGGCCTTTCTCCTCCGGGGCGTTTTCATTGATGTAGTCGAGGTCGCCGAAGCTCAGTTGCGCCTTGGAATACTTCAGCACGCGACCGTCCTTGTCGCGCAGTTCCACACTGTCACCCAGGGGGCGAATCAGCTCGGCTTCGATGATTTTGCCGTCGATCGTGAGCCATGAGCGGAATTCGAGCGCGGAACTCTTGTGGACGGGCAGACAGAACAGCGCCGTGCTGACGGCCAGCAGCGCTGAGAAGCGGGAGGAGTGTTTTTTCATAACACCTGCGATTTAATCTTCCCGCGCTTCCCTGTCCATCCGGATTTTTCCCCGCATCTTTTGTCCTCCGGCTCGAGGCGCGGGGCGTAGTGCCAGTTTGTCCGTGGTCAAATGCGCTCGACAACCCTGGGCCGTCATGCAAGGAGGGGAAAACGCCCCTCCTTTTCTTTACCCCTTCCCATACAGTATGACCGCTTATCAAATGTTCCAGAAGATGTCCCCGGACCTCGGCCAAAGCATTGCCGGATGGCTCCGGGACGCCGAGCGTGATGTCTTTCGCACCGCCATCACCTCTCTGGCCGGTCTGCGCAAACTGCGCCCTGTCTTCGTGACGCGCAAAACGAAGCCGGAGCAGGCCGCATGGCTGATCGAGCAGCTCAAAATGCGCGGCAACGAAGCCGTCGCGGAAAACCTGCTCCAGATCTGGCTCATGAAGGGCCGCAGCGAAATGCTCGTCACCTTCCTCGATGCCGTGGGCATTCCTCACGACGGCAAAGGCGGCGTGGATGGCGATCTCCCTGCCACTCTCGATGCAGGCAAAGTGAAAGCCGGTGCCGCCTCTCTGCTTGAGAAATTCCCCGCCAACGAAGTAGCCGTCTATCTTAACCTGTTCCAGCTCCAGCAGGCGAACGGCTGGCCGGAGATCGATGCCGTCATCGCTGCCGATCCGAAGCTGCAAATCGGCGCCTGATCCGCTGCGGATTCGCTATTTCCCGGCACCCGCTTTCACCGCCTCCAGCACATGGCCGGGCTGGTGTTTGGCCCATTCCAGCAAATCATCCGCTGGAATTGCCGCGCCGTCGGGACTGACTGCCGCCTCGACGGCAAGGCGCTTGAGTGCCGGGTCCACGCCCTGACCGCAGAACGTCGTCATGGCGGCGGCGGGGTCGGATTGCAGCCAGTGGAGGGCCAGGTGCGACATATCGGTAAAGTCCGGAAAGCCCGCGTCCAGGCGCTGCTGCGGCGTGGCGTGCTCCCGCGCCGCGGCAGAGGTCCAGTGATTCACCGTCCGGAGGTCTTTGGCTCCTTCGAGTTGCACACACGACTCCGCAAAACGCCATGCCGCCGGAGGATCGGAAAGGCAGAGCGCGTCGAAGAGAACGACACCGCCTGCGTGCCGGCGCACATCCGGATTTCCGGGCTGCAGTTCGATGAACTTCTGAGCGCTTTCCTGCCGCTCCGCCACGAGCGCGGGCACCAGGGCGGCTGACAGTTCCGGCGGATTTTTCACTGGGAACAGCCGGCTCAAAAGCGTGGTGAGTTCCGGGAGCGAGTCACTCAGTTGCCGCTGTCCGATCCCTGCTTTGAGAATGGCCACTGCGAGAGCCGGCAGGGCAGGATGTTCCTTGCAGGCGGCCGCAAAATTCCAGGCTGCCGCCGGATCGCGGGACAACCAGCTCCGGAAGGCTGCCAGGGTAACCTGCGGGATGTCCTCCCGGCTCAACGTTTCCTGCAGCACGGCCTGCGGTTCCGTCAGGGCGCGGGCGAGGAGGCAGCCCTGAAGGGCGGCTTCGCGATCATCCGGATCCTTCTGCGCCGCTGCCGATGCCTGGGCCGCAGAGAGGTCCGCCCCTCCCCGGGCGCGATGCCATTCGCGGAGAAACAGGGTGCGTTCGCCGCGGCTGAGCGTGGAGGCTTGCGTCAGCGCCTCTTCCCGTTTGGCCCGGCCCCAGCCACCCGCCAGCGCGGAGAGGCAGTTCTCGCGCAGCGGTCCCGCGGGCAGCGCTGCAAGGAGTGCCGTCACCTGGACTTCTGCGTGCGCGGCCAAAAATGTCATCGCAGCCGGGAGAGTCCCGGCGGCGTGTTCCGCGCAGCGCGGAATGCCCGCGGACAGAGCCCCTGCGGCATCGCTCGCCGCCCATTTTTCCATCACGGCGGCCGCGAGCAGTTGCAGACTGGAGGTCCCGCTGCCGTAGCGGGCCACATATTCATCGAACTCGCCGGCTCCCGTCTTCGCCGCCGTCAGCACATGCAGCGCATCCGCCGCAAAGGTCCCCGGCTCATTGCCTGGCGCGCCAGTGGTAAGACTAACATTCTCCGTCTTCCGCGCCGGCGACGTTTTCAGATAAGCGGCAAGAAACCATCCACCGCCCCCAAAGAGAAACAGCAGCATGAGATTGAGGACGGCACCGGGCTGGGCAATGGGCATGGCAGGCGGGAGGTCAGGGTTGTTTCAGCAGCGCCGCGCGGTCCCCGGGGCGGAGATTGCGGTGACTCAGCAGGCGGTCCGCCGGCACTTTCTTATCCTTCATACACTGAAGCACTTTTCGCAGTGCGCCGAGCCGCTCTTCATCCGTGGAAATCCGCAGTGCCTGCTCGAAACAATCCGGCAGCAAATTGGCCGCGAACAGTTCATCATTCCGCGAAATCTCCAGATCCGCCTCCAACTGCACGGCGATCACCGCATCCTGTTCCGGACCCGCCGGCAGCGCACGGAGAAACGCCAGCGCAGCGTCCCGGTCGCTCCGGATCCACGTCCCAAAAATCCCCGCGGACAGCCGGGCCTTTTCCGCCGCTGGTGCATCTTCACGCACCCACTGCAGCGCCCGCGGCAGGTCCGTGGCGGCCAGAGATTTTACGGCTGCCTGCGTGGCCCCGGCGGGCACCGTGGCTCCCGGGTGACTCTTGATCCATCCCAGCAGCGCGGCCGGATCGCGTGTGGCCAGTTGGTTGAACGCGGAGTCCTTCAGCGCCTGCGAAGCTGCCGCATCCAGCGGCAAATCCGCTGTGCCCTCCAGTGATTTGATGGGGTCGATCACTGCCATCCCGTGCGCAGCGACGGTTGCGGCGGCTTTCATGACCGGATTCGACAGGTTCCCGGCAAAGATCAGGCGCGGTGCACCGGCGGGAGATTGCTCCATCCATTTCATGGCGACGGACGGCGCGGAAAGCGCGGCCTCCTCCTCCGGCGGCAGTTCCGCCAGCCATTTGAGCGCCGCCGCAGGATCGGAATCCGCGAGCCGCAGTGCCATGCGCCCCACGTTCCTTGCGTGCGCGGTCCTCGCCAGCCAGCCGGCTCCGGTTTTCGCGTCTTTCCGCGATGCCGCGCCGCTCTCCCACGCTTTCATCTCCGCCTCTGCAGCCGCGAGGGGCGGCCTCAGCATCATGATCAGCTCCCTTGCCGCCGCATCCCCGGTTTTCGCCAGCCAGTCCACTCCCGCCTCCGGCGACCCGAATTCCCTCTGCAGCACTGCCTGCAACTGCGTCAGCCGTGCCGCCGAATACACATCCGCCGGAAACCGCAGCAGCGGGACCGCGTTCGCCGTCGCCGCATCTTTTTTGCGCCACGCCATGAACCCGGCGGCATCCTCCAGCAGCCATTGTCCCAGTGCCCAGCCAGCCGTCAGCGTCCCCTCCAAGCCTGTATCGGTGGTCAAAAACCGCAGCGCATGCGAGGCATCGTGCCGCATCCATTCCGCTCCCGCCGTTCTGCGCAGGAGCAGCGGTCCACCCTGATCCATCCGGCTCGCGATCGCCCATCCCTGTGCCGGGCTGCGCTCCACCCCGGCTCGCACCAGCACCGTCATCGCCCGCCTGCGGCTTTCCGCCCCGAAGATCATCGAAAAATTCTGCGAGGCCGTCAGCATATCGCGCAGGCCCCATTCGGCCATCACCGCTTCCAGCGCCAGGTCCACCAGCCGCGGATCTTTCAG
>DATAIE010000689.1:0-2783 GCA_036262875.1 Verrucomicrobiales bacterium | reverse complement strand
GATGCAGGGGATCGCGCTGGCTGTGATTCTCATTGGTTACTGGGCAGCCTTCGCGTGGTATCCGCTGCCGGAGTCCGGCGGCGGGCCTTTCAGCGGATTCGAGGCCCACTGGAACAAGAACACCAACGCGGCCTGGGCCTTCGATACCTGGTTCCTTAACCTGTTTCCAAGGGAGCAGCCCTTCACCGGAAACGGTGGCGGCTACTGCACGCTGAGTTTCATTCCCACATTGGGAACAATGATTCTCGGACTGCTGGCCGGCGGCTGGCTGCGCAGTGAAAAGACGGTGGAGAAAAAGCTGTCCCTGCTCCTCGCCGCCGGTGGCATCTGCCTCGCCGCGGGATGGCTCCTGGATTTCGCCGGGGTGTCTCCGAATGTGAAGAAAATCTGGACGCCGTCGTGGGTGCTGTTCAGTGGCGGATGGGCGTTTCTGTTTCTCGCTCTCTTCTATCTGGTGATGGACGTCTGGCGCCTGCGCGGATGGGCGTTCGTGCTCAAGGTGGTGGGCATGAACTCCATCGCTGCCTATTTGATCGCCCATCTGTTCGATGGCTTCATCGCCAAAGCCCTGCCGCGGCACCTCGGCCCGCAAGCCTTCCGTTTTGCCGGGAAGGAATACGAGCCTCTCATCCACGGGATCGCCGTTCTCCTCGTGGAGTGGCTCCTGCTTTGGTGGATGTACCGGCGGAAGCTCTTTCTGCGGGTGTGAGTGGGCTCACTGCTGAAGCTTGAAGAATCCGCGGGTGGCATCCGTTTCGATGCGCCATGGGCTGCGGATGTCGGGGCGCTCCACCCAGTTGGTTAGGGTGTCGCTCTTTTGCAAAACCCACGGCCCGGTCCAGAGAAGGTGGGAAGCCCCTCCGATGGTCGCCGTTTGCCAGGAGGCGGTCTGCGCGGAGGTGCCTGTCAGGTCGAGATTGAAGCTGATGTCACTCGTACTGCTCGAAATCTGGTGAACCTCCACAGCGATGATATTCTCGCCGGCTTTCAGCAGATTGGGAGTGACGGCCATCGTCCACGTCTTTGGCCAGAAGGCGTCCTCGTCCGCATTCGACTGAGCGGACAGCGGATCGGTGGTGTAGGTGATGGTGCCCGTCGCAGGCATGTTCGATCGCCAGACATCCGCCCCGTTGATATAGACCACGGCTCCGTCATCCCGCCGGAGGTTCAGCGTTATGGAGGAATACGCTGCCGGATCGGTCACTGTAAATTTCCGGCGGAAGTAATAAGCGCTCTTCTTGCTGATGGTGCCGCCCGCCGTGAGGTCCGTGGCTTCATCACTGTCACCGAATCCCAGTTCGGCATTCCCCGTCTTCCATCCGGGCTCCGCATAGGCCGCGGTGGTCCACGCCGCGGCACCGATATCGCCGCCGTCATAGTACCGCCACGAGGCATCACGGGGAACAAGCGTGTCACCGCCGCTTCCCTGCTCAAACGTCATGAAATGCACCGCACTGAGACCGGTGGCCACACACTGCCCGGCCTGACCATCCACGATCAGGGCCACCCAGGGCCACGTGGTCTGCGGAGCACTCAGCGCTGGCAGCGTAATCTTTTGAACGGACTGGCCCGCGACAAAGTTCACGCTGCCTCCAGTCACGACGACCTCCGTGCCGCCATCATACGCCGAGCGTGCACGAACCCTCCACGGCAGCGTGATCGCCGTCGTCGCCGGACGGTCGAGATGCACGGTCACCTCCCCGCCGTAGGAAGCCCTCACATTTTGCGAAGCCCTGCCGGTGAGTCCGAACCCCCGCACCATGCCGGCGGAGGTGATGAACGGCGCGATGACAGAACCATCTGTCGCCGGATTGAAGATCGTATTCGAAGGGTGCTTGTCGTTTGGCACGCCCAGACGGTTGTTCTCAATGGTCATGGAGCCCGTCATGTAGGTCCAGCCGTAAGTGTGACCGCTGGCCCAGTTCATTCCCCACACATCGCGAAAGTTATTGATGAGCGTGGAATTGGTGACGGTGAGATGGCCGGGGTAGTCCCAGTCATAATTGTCACCGAAACGCGCGCCGGTGGCATTCTCCATGAAGAGACACCCGGTAGCCGTCACCTGCGGCCCGGTCGTGCTGGCTCCAAAACCGGCTTCGACTCCCTGGCCGCTGTTGATGGAGACCGTATTGGTTATGTTCACGACGCGGGAGGGATTCCCGTCACAGCTCCACGCCATGGCCTCATGCCAGCTTGAGTCGATCCAGCAACTGTCGATGGTCATCGTGCCGCCCGCGCCGCTTCCGGCGTCCAGGCCGTCGTCCTTGCAGTTGCTCCACACGCTGCGGATCATTTCATTGGTGCCGCCCGTCATGTAGAGACCATCGTTGTCGTCGTCTTCGAAGATGCCGTTATCGAGATTGAATTCGACGAAGTGACTCTCGACGACGCTGACCTTTCCTCCGTCGATCTGTCCGCCGGTGGTGGCACGCTGGATCAGACAGCGGTTCAGAGTAATGTTCGAACTCTCACCGTGGAAGGCCTGCCCCGGCACATTATCGATGATGTAAGTATCCGTGAGCGTCAGCGTGGTCGTGGAGGCGAGCCCGGAGAACGTAATCACCGGTTGGTTGGCATGGTGTCCTCCAAAGTCGTGCGGGGCCACGCTCAGCCAGTTGGACTGTTCGCAGGCTCCCGTCAGGATCGTACCGGTCATGTCCAGATCGCCCGCGGTGCCGTGCACCCAGATGCCTCCCCAGCGTCCGCCGGCAGTCGCCGGATAAAAGAGCACCGGTGCCGCCGTGGTGCCGTTTACCGTGAGCGTGCCCAGCACCTCGATATCG
>DATAIE010000688.1:0-5172 GCA_036262875.1 Verrucomicrobiales bacterium | reverse complement strand
CCGTGCCTTCCGCGATCCGGAAATGGAGGCCCGCATGCTGGAAGCGGCGCGCACCTGCGGGATCGGCGCTCAGTTTGGCGGGAAATACTTTGCGCTCGATACCCGCGTCATCCGCCTCCCCCGCCACGGCGCTTCCCTGCCTGTCGGCATTGGTGTGTCCTGCTCCGCCGACCGTCAGGCGAAGGGCAAAATCACCCGCGAGGGTGTGTTCCTCGAAGAGCTCGAACGTCATCCTCTGCCCTACATTCCCGAGGCTCTCCGCCACCGCACCGATACCGGTGCCGTACGGATCGACCTCAACAGACCGATGGCCGAAATCCGTGCAGAGTTGAGCCGCTACCCCGTCACCACCCGGCTCCTGCTCAGCGGCCCCATCATCGTCGCCCGCGATATCGCCCACGCCAAACTCAAGGAGCGCCTCGATGCCGGCCTGCCGCTCCCGGATTACTTCAAAGCCCATCCAGTTTACTACGCCGGCCCTGCCAAAACTCCCGCGGGCATGCCCAGCGGCTCCTTTGGCCCCACCACCGCCGGACGCATGGATGGCTACGTCGACCTCTTCCAGTCCCATGGGGGCAGCATGGTCATGATCGCGAAAGGCAACCGCGGCCAGGCTGTCACCGATGCCTGTAAAAAACACGGGGGCTTCTACCTCGGCAGCATCGGCGGTCCCGCCGCCATCCTCGCCAAAGAGAACATCCGCAAAGTCGAAACCGTCGAATTCCCGGAACTCGGCATGGAAGCCATCGTCAAAATCGAGGTCCACGACTTCCCCGCCTTCATCCTCGTCGATGACAAAGGGAACGACTTCTTCCAGCACGTAGCACCGGGATGCACCATGCCGCACTGACACTATCTCCTTTTTCGCTCAGTTCGGCTGCTCCGTCGATTTTCCCGGGATGCCGGCCATGACGCGGTCATTTCGCCAGCCAGCTTCCACCATGCGAACAATCTCAACCTGGTGTGTCCGCGAAGTGTCGCTTCCCGGGCGGACCTCGATCATGAGCGGACGCAGTTCATCCTGGCCCGCGCCGTCAAGGTAGGACGCAATGGATTCAGCGTCCTCCCGGTCCACCGCAATGTAGCCGTAGCCGAGCAGTTTAAGCGTTGCGGGGTCGTGAAGGCGCACACAGACGTGCGCCTCCGCGCTGGCATATTGAAAATTGTAGTAGTTGTCGAGGCAGCCCTCGACCCGGATCGTCCGGGGTTCCTCTGCGCCGCCCGAGATCAGTTCCGAAAGGTCGGGGTTATAGCCGACGGACGACTCCCATTCGATCCGGTCTCCGTCGCGGTCGTGTTCGACGGTGAAAATCTGTTCCCAGCTGCCGTCCGCGGCGGCGATATGCACACCGCTCACCCACTGATCCCCGCTCCCGGGATAGAGTGCGACCGGAGAGACTTCCATCTCCGCGCCGCCCGTTTTCAGTTGCTCCGGATGACGCTGATACCAGTCCGTCATTAGCGGTGCCACCCGCTGCGAATCTCTCACCAGTCCGGTCCTGCCCTCGATCGACTCCGCAGCAAGAAACTGCTCCACAATCCGGCGGGCCCGTCCGTTGAAATCCGGCGCATCCGGGTGCGGAGCCTGGAGGCTGGAAGCGATCGGTGCCACCCGCCGGGGAACGTTGCCGGCCATGGTCGAGACGAAAAAGCCGAACACCACGAACAGAACGACCAGCGCTCCCGCGTGCACCGACGGAAACAGTTTCGGTCGCGGCACCCCAAGCCACGGGACGAGACGGTGGGCGTTGCGGTACTCGCTGAACCGCTCAGGATGGAGCAGAGATGCTACGTCATTCTCCAGACTGCGGGCGTGCAATCCCTTTCGGGGGTGAGGAGCACGAATCGCACTGTAGCAGCGGGGGCAGCGCGCCTTTTTTCCGGCAAGCCACACGGGCAGTGCCGCCGGAAAATGGCAGCAGGGGCAACTAAAATAGAGCCGCCCTTTCGCACGTTCGGGCCGGAGCCTTTCCGCAGGCCGGGCCTGGATCAGCGGCGCATCCGATCTCGGAGTGCGAATTGGCTGTTTTCGCGTTCTCCGATTGGAGGGAGCCGCCTCCTCCTGAGGCCGGTCCTGCCTGTTTTGAAATTCCTCAAGGAACCGCTTCAGTTCCTCAAGCAGCCTTCCCTCCCCCTCCGGTGAAGGGGCCTCGTTTTCCTTCTCCCCGCCACGGTAATAGCGCTCCAGCGCACGGCTTACGTCAAGCACGTCGGCGCGGCGCTGGCTGTAAACATCGGTGAGCCGCACGGACGGCTTGAGCCGGTGATGACGCCACTCAGGGCCATTGGGCGGGGGTGGAAATTCTGCCCTCTCCCATGCCGACAAGGGGGCTTGGGACCGGTCCGGCACCGGCTCTTCTTCAAAAAAACGGGGTTTGCTCATGGGGTAGCTTTCAGGCAACTTTTAATAAAGTTTATGATATCCATCATAAATTCAGTAATAACCATTGCAAGCCAGTTTTTGCAGAAATTTAAGATAATTTAAACATTTTAGGGAAATTTCTTTGCGGTTTGCATGCCTCTCCCATGAAAAACGCCCGTTTTTTCAAAATTTCCAGCCCTCACCTTGACATTTTGCATACCCAATATAATTTTGAGATTATTAATGTTAATCAAACTTTCATGCTGAAACCCGCCGTCCTCTTCTTTGCGCTGTGTGCCACGGTATGTCCGGCGGCGAACCTTTCTCTGAGCATCGATGCCTCAGACCCCTCTGCCACCGACCCTGCCTATCCCGGTGCGGGCTCCACCATCACAACCACTACCGACCGCCAGACAAATGTTACAGTCAGCGTTGCCGGCAGGAATTATGGAACACTCCCGCTGCCTGGTGCTCCACGGTCGGGCCTGAAAGCCGGGCCGCTGTTGTTGCAGCCCGGCAAGAAGGTTTTCACGATGAATGGCGGATTTCAACCGTCCGCCGCCGGATCGAGGGCCACGCTCATCGGACAGGATGCTTCCTTCATCAGCATCTCTCTCTCCAATTTATCGCCAAACACGCGGTTTCAGAACTTCAGTGTAGAGTTGCTGGGCCTGTCGGGGGTGAGCGTGAGCAATGCCTGGGGAGCATCGAGCCAGGGCGGATTCGCCAACGGGGTGGCCCCCTCTTACAACAGCAACTCCGGCAGGCTCACGCTGAATTTAGAGGATTTTACTCTGACCGGGTCCAGCCCGCTCGAAATACGACTGTATGGCATCACGGGTCTCGCCGGGGTCGGCGATGGCACCTTCACCGATGTCAAAGTGAGCGCGTCCATCGTGACCTTGATCCCGGAACCGGGAGCGGCGCTTCTGCTGGCCGGCGGAATCATTGCCCTGTCCGCCCGCCGCAGGCGTCATACCGGCCTGTAATCTGAAGACAGGCAATGCCGGCTGTCACCCCAACTGCGGAAGTTGCGCCCTTCCTCCCGTTCCGCTAAACTCCATGGCATGCGCACTCACCTTACGTTTTGCTGTCTTGCCGCCTTAACGTTATCCGTCTCCGCCGCGGGGTGGTCGCAGTGGCGGGGCGCGCAGCGGGACGGGGTTTCCACCGAGACCGGACTTTTGAAATCGTGGCCGCAGGGCGGACCGAAGCTGCTTTGGAATATCAAAGGCCTCGGCAAGGGCATGTCCTCCGTTTCCGTGGCCGGCGGCAAAGTTCTCACCATGGGCAGCCGCCGGGAGGGCCAAATGATCCTCGCTTACGATGTCTCCACTCAAAAGGAACAATGGGCGGCAATGGTCAGCAAACGCGGCGGCGAACCCCGCTGCACTCCCACGGTAGCCGGAGAATTTGTCTACGCGCTCAGTGATGACGGCGAAGTGCTGTGCTGTTCTTTGGCGGACGGCAAAGAGATCTGGCGGAAAAGCTACAAGTCCGACTTCGGCGATCCTTCGAAGCCGGGCTGGAATTTCAGTGAATCCCCACTGGTGGATGGAGACAAGGTCATCCTCACGCCGGGGCATCCGGACCATTTTATGGTGGCCCTCAATGCGAAGACGGGCGCGGAAATCTGGACCCTCAAAGCCAAACTGGAGGGACAGGGACACGATGGCGCGGGCTATACCGGACCCGTGGTGGGCACCGGTGGCGGCGTGAAGCAGTATGTCACGATGGTGGGAAAAGGGGCGATTGGCGTTTCCGCCAGCGACGGCAAACTGCTCTGGCACTACAACAAGGTGGCCAACGGAACCGCCGTCATTCCCACTCCGCTCGTTTGGGATGACTATGTCTTTGTTTCCAGCGGATACGGCACCGGGGCCGCTCTTTTGAAACTCAGCAAAGACGGCGGCGGCGTGAAGGCGGAGGAACAGTATTTTCTCAAGCCGGGCGACTTCCAGAATCACCACGGCGGCATGGTCCGCATAGGCGACTACATCTATGCCGGCACGGGTCACAATAATGGCTTCCCCGTTTGCCTGGAATGGAAGACCGGCAAAATCGCGTGGAAGAAAGACCGGGGGCCGGGCCGGGAGAGCGCCGCCGTCATCGCCGCCGACAGCGAACTCTATTTTCGTTATCAGGACGGCACTATGGCCCTCATCAGCGCCAGTCCTGACAAATACACGGAGAACGGGGTTTTCAAACTCCCGTTTATCGACGGCCCCAGCTGGCCTCATCCGGCCATCGACGACGGCAGACTCTACCTCCGTTCGCAGGACGTGCTGATGTGTTTTGATATCACAGCGAAGTAACCGGCCCGAATTGTTGCATTGCACGGTGCCCGCACGCCGGGAGGGTGCGGATACCATGAGTCTCCCGTTCCGTTATTTGCTCCTTCTCCTTGTTTCCTGCTGCATTCCCTCCTTTGCGCGGGCCGAAGAGATTGAGGTCAGGCAGGGGACGGTGAGCATCACGGTCCCTGTACCGGAGGGGTTTGCCGTGCTCGGCCCTGAGACGAAAGACTTCAAGGACATCTACGCCGAAAGACTTGCGATGGGCAGTGAAATGCTCGCCATAATCATTCCTTCGGGCGACAGCCCCTCTCCGCGCCAAATGGATGTCGAAGTCGTTAGGTCGCTCAAGGGACATGACTTCACGAAGGGGGATCTTGAACTCATGCGCAAGGCCTCGAATCCCGACCAACTGTTAAATGGCCTAAAAGAGACATCAGGACGTTCGGGTATCGCGATGGAACCTGTTCACGATTCGAGCGAGCGGTACTACTCGTTCCTTGTCCATGACCGCGA
>DATAIE010000687.1:0-2789 GCA_036262875.1 Verrucomicrobiales bacterium | reverse complement strand
AGAAAACTCTTTCCAGGAAACCGCTTCCGATGGGCGTTTCCCTGTGACATCGTCGTGGTATGAATTCAGAAACTCAGTCCCCGTCCTCCGCTGACCTTGTCAGGCGGGCGGTGCGCGAATTTGAGACACCCCTGGTAGGGTATGCCGCAGGAATCACGCATGATTTGGATGCGGCCCGGGATGTGGTCCAGGATACCTTTTTGAAACTCTACACGCAGGACGACCCCGGAAAATTCGAAGGTCCCGGGCTGAAAGCGTGGCTCTTTACCGTTTGCCGGAACCGGGCGCTGGACTGGCTGCGGCGGCGCAAAAAACTGGTGAGCCTGGAGGCTTCCCCCGTCGACCACCTTGCCGCAACGGAGCCCAGTCCCCACGAGGCGACCGCGGACGGCGAGGAAACCGCGGAGATCCTCCGCTTCTTCCGCCGGCTCCCGGACAACCAGTCGGAATGCCTGCGCCTCAAATTTCAAAACGACCTGAGTTATCGCGAGATCGCGGCCATGACCGGCCTCAGCGTCAGTAACGTCGGATTTCTCATCCATACCGGCCTGAAGCGGCTGCGGCAGCTTCTGAGCCATGAAACCGGAGGGGCCCACGAGCCCGCCATTCGCAGCACGCCGCTTTGCGCTGCACCTCACTGCTCATGAATACGTCCCCGGATCACCCTGATTTCACCGCGCTGGCGCTGGGTGAACACATTCACGGCGCGCCTGCCCAGACGGTGCTGGAAGCCCTGCGCACCAGCGTGGCCGCCCGTGTGGAGGCGGAGCAGATTCAGTTTACCGCCCGCCGCCTCACCTTCGCCCTCAAGGGCCAGCCTCCGCTGAGACTGGATGCGGGCCGGCGGAATGCCATCTTTACCGCAGACCCCGCCGAGATTCGCGCCCGGTTTGCGGAGGAGGAGCGCGCTGCCTTCGCAGAGGAGCCCGTGTTTGTGCAGGCTTCGAAAACCCGCAGTACATGGATTTTCCCTACCCTTGCGGCGGCAGCCGTAGCCGTGGCGGCCCTCGTGGCACTGCGTAGTCTTCCCGGGTACACTCCGCCCTCTCAAAGGAACGTCCCGGGAGAGGATGTCGCGAACATGGAAAAAGAACCCGACCGGAAAATCATGGTGACGCCACCCAAAGTGCCGTCACCCCCGCGTGTCCCGGTTCAGTCACCCGCCCCGGCGATTGTGAAAGAGGAGCCCGCTCCCCCGCCGCCTCAACAGGTCCGCGATGTCCCGCCGGCAGCCGATCCACCGGCCCCGCCGGTGGTCGTGAAGGAGGTTTTTCCCAAGGTGCCCTTGCCGCCGGAGCGCGAAGTCCCGTCGACGGACCCCGGGCCTTCCAGAGAGGAAGGAAGCGGCATGAGCGACATTCCCCGAAAACGGGACCCGGGTCGCAAGAAAAAGTAGGCAGGCATGAGGGACTGCGCTGCAGTGATGAAAGGGAGGGCTTTCAGGGCATGGTTAAAGCAGGTGGAAATTTCATCCGCTAAAGCGGAAATAAAAAGATGCGCGACAAACGCTTTTGCCGCGGCGAGGGTCCGCTCTCCAGTTGAACCATCATTCTCTTATTCCATGAAAACACGCATTCTTCCCGTTGCTGCCGCTTTGAGCGCAGCTTTCTCTTTCACGGCTAACGCCGAACTCAAAATCGGCGATCCCGCTCCGAAACTCCAGGTGGGAGAATGGGTGCAGGGCGAACCGGTGAAGTCCTTCGACAAGGATCACGTTTATGTCGTCGAATTCTGGGCCACCTGGTGCGGTCCCTGCCGCGCCACCATTCCTCACCTCGACGAACTGCACGAAAACCTGAAGGACAAAGGCGTCGTTTTCATCGGCCAAAACTGCTGGGAGCGCGACGAAGCCAAGGTGAAGCCGTTCGTGACCGAAATGGGCGAAAAGATGTCCTACCGCGTCGCGATGGATGACAAATCCAAAGAGGAAAAAGGCTACATGGCCATCAACTGGATGGAGGCCGCCGGCCAAAACGGCATCCCCTCCGCTTTCGTTGTCGGCAAAGACGGGAAAGTGGCATGGATCGGCCATCCTGCCGGATTGACCTCTGAAATCCTCACCTCCGTGGCGGATGGCAAGTTTGACTCCGCCAAGGCCGCGGAAATCGCCGCCAAACAAAAGGAGAAGGAAAAAGCCTCCCGTGAGCGCGCCATGACTATTTCCAAAGCCGCCCAGGCGAAAGACTGGGATGGAGCTCTCAAGGGGCTGGACGAAATGGAGAAAGCCGAGCCGGAACGGGCTTCCATGCTTTTGTTCACACGCCTCAGCTTCACCGTAAAGAAAGGTGATTCCGCTGCGGTCGCTACCGTCGCGAAGAAATTGGGCGACGGCGAACTCGGCAAGAATGCCCAGGCGATGAATCAGGCTTCCTGGATGATCCTCACGGATATGAAGGAGCCCGGCAAAGAAGCGGTGGAGGCAGCCATTTCTCTCGCTGAGACCGGCCTCAAGGCGGCGAAGGCCTCCAAGGAAGCCAAGGGTGCTGATGCAGCGCTCCTCGACACGCTGGCCCGCGGTCAATTCATGAAAGGCGACAAGGAAGCCGCCATCAAATCTGAGGAGGCCGCCATCGCTGCCGCCCAGGATGACGAAATGAAGAAAGGCATGGAGGAATCCCTCGGCTCCTACAAGGAAGGTAAACTCCCCGCTGCCAAGGGGCCGGCCAAACCGGCCAAAAAGCCGGCTCCGGCTAAAAAGGTGGACTAATCTCCGCCAGAATCGTCCGCTATTCAATCAGCGCCGGGCAGGAGTTCGCTCCTGCCCGGTTTTTTGTGCCATCACACTGCCC
>DATAIE010000686.1:0-5124 GCA_036262875.1 Verrucomicrobiales bacterium | reverse complement strand
CGGTTTCCGGCGGATGCGGAACGATGGCCGACCAACGGCTGAAAATGACACCCTGAAAACGGAAAACTGAACTTTGATGCACAACGACATCGCCGCCGTGCTCCACCATGAAACCACCATCCTCAGCCGGCTGGATGTGATGGCGCGGGATATCATGCGCGACTACGCTGGCCAGGAACTGACCGTGGTGGCCATTCTCCAGGGCGGACTGATCCTGATGGCCGACCTGCTGCGCCGGGTGCAGTTGCCGCTGCGCATCGAGACCCTCTCGGTGGCGAGCTATCACGGCGAAACGGAAAGCTGCGGCGAAGTGACCTTTCTTCAGACGAGGCTCCCGCTGTTGAACGGACGGCACGTCATCCTGCTGGATGACATCCTCGACAGCGGGCGCACCCTGCACGCCGTGCGCGACAGGCTCTCTGCGGAATGCAGCCCGGCCAGTATGCGCATCTGCGTTTTGCTGCGGAAGCGAAAGCAGCGTGCCTGCGCAGTGGAGGCCGACTATGTGGGGTTCGACATCGATGACGATTTTGTCGTCGGATACGGCCTCGATTATCAGGGCCGGTACCGCAACCTCCCCTACATCGGCGTGCTGAAACCGGAAGTCGTTAGGAATACCCAGCCCAATCCCTGAAGATGATCCATCCTGAAGAAAACGCTCCGGGACCACCGCTGATCGATCCCGCCATGGACGCGCACTTTATGAACGAAGCCCTGCGCCTTGCGCGGCGGGCCGCGAAGCTGGACGAAGTCCCCGTGGGAGCGGTCATCGTGCGCGCAGAGGAAATCATCGGGCGTGCATGGAATCAGGTGGAGACACTGAAGGATGCCACGGCTCACGCGGAAATGCTTTCCCTCACCCAGGCGGAAAGTGCTGTGGGCGACTGGCGCCTGACGGATTGCGACTTGTATGTCACCAAAGAGCCGTGCCCCATGTGCGCGGGGGCCATCGTGCACTGCCGCATCCGGCGGGTGATCTTCGGCTGCCATGATACAAAAGGGGGCGCGGCAGGGGGATTCATCAATCTCCTGCAGCATCCGAATCTCAATCACCGCAGCGAAGTCACCGGCGGCGTGATGGAGGATGAAACCCGCGCCCTGCTCCTCGACTTCTTCGGACGCCGGCGCAAGGAACGGGCCTGATCAGGCGATCACATCCAGAATGGGATTGCCGCTGGAAATCATGAGCGGCCGGCCCTGGGCATCGATCACTTCGCTGCGCGGATCGATTCCCATCAGATAATGAATCGTCGCCGCGATGTCGTCCGGAGTCACAGGATTTTCCGCGGGCTTGCTGCCGGTTTCATCGCTGGCACCGTAAACATAGCCGCGCTTCACCCCGCCGCCGGCGAGGAGCACGCTGTAGCAATGAGGCCAGTGGTCGCGGCTGATGTTGGCATTGATCTTCGGTGTGCGTCCGAATTCGCCCATCCACACGACGAGCGTCTCATCCAGCATGCCTCGCTGCTCGAGATCCATGAGCAGCGTGGGGAGGGTCTGCTCCGTAATGGGGAGATGGTATTTCTCCACGATGGGATACATGCGGGTGTTATTGAACCCGTGAGTGTCCCAGCCCCCCTCGGTAGTGCTCTGCCCTCCGATGCTTTGGCTGAAATAACAGGTCACGAACCGCACGCCGCTTTCCGCAAGCCGCCGCGCCAGCAGGCACCCCTGGCCATAGGTGCTCCGCCCGTAGCGATCGCGCATGGCCGCGGGCTCAGCGGCAATATTGAAAGCATCGCGCACGCGCGAGCTGTTCAGCATGGTGAGCGCCTTTTGATAGTATTCATCCATCCCGCGCGCCTCGGCGCTGTAATCCATCAGCTTGCTCTGACTGTCGATGAACTGTTGCAGTCCCCGCCGGTGATGGAGCCGGTCAAGACTCAACCCGTCCGGCAGACTGAACTGCGGCAGATTAAAGGAAGGATCGTTAGGATCAGACGGAACGTAGAGGGGATCGTGCTGCTTACCGAGAAAACTCGCGAACTGCCCGGGCGTGGGCGTACCATCCGAAATGATGTGGGGATAGCTCACATAGGACGGCATCGCGGGGTCCTTATGCGTGAGCAGGCGGTCCGCCACACTGCCGTATCCCGGAAAGAGGTCGATCGATTCGCGAAGCCGCTGATCATCGGTGGGAGGACGCTTGCCGGTCAGGGCGTAATAGCCTGCCGAGTTATGATTGGTCATGTCGTGATGGACAGACCGGATGACCGTCACCTTGTCCATGATCTTCGCCACCTGAGGCAGCAGCGAATTGACCTCGATGTCCGGGCACGCCGACCGCATCGGTTTATGCGGACCGCGGAATTTTTCATCCGCGTTTGGCTTCATATCGAAGGTCTCCAGGTGACTCGGTCCGCCCCACTGGAAGAGGAAGATCACACTCTTCGCCCGCACCTTCGGCTTTGGCCCGTCGTACTGACTGGACGCGCGCAGGAGATTCGGAAGCGACAGGCCGAGCATGCCCGCGGCTCCGGCCCGCAGCATTTGGCGGCGGGTCAGCAGAGCAGAACGGTGAAATCCCTGGCAGGCGTGCGACATAGGCGACTGGGAATCTTACGCCGTTTCGCGGCACTTTTCGCGCCGCATGAACGGAAAATCCCTTTTGCTCCCGCACCGCGGGGATGCCGGTTCAGAACGAAAACCGGATTCCCGCCAGAGTGGTAACCGAATCGAATCCGCCCCCGTTTCCGCCGCCGTTCAGGTGAGCCCATTCGACGCCTGCGAGAAATTTGAGTTTGTCTCCGTAAATGAAATACTGGAAGCCAAGGTAGGCAGCCTCATATTGGTCCCCCCGGCCGCCACCCGTCAGATTCGGAGCGGCGCGTTCGTAGCGGCTCTGGCCAACGACACTGTCCGCCCCGTCTCCGGCGGCAAAGGAGAAGCGGGCCACCGCCTGGAGACGTTTTGGAACCACATCGTAGGTCGGCTGAATATACAGCCCAAACACATCGGGAGCGCCTCCGGTGGCATAGAAAGCTTCCGTGACGACACTCCACCGGCCATCCTGCAGCCAAAGCGTGCCGGTGACGATGTCATCGTAGACGTTGAGCACCGAATCGATGGACTCCGATTCGCTGTGAAGCCAGTCGATGCGGGCGATCGCCTTGTCCAGATGCCAAACGTCCTTGAGGTTATAGGAAACGCCCGCACCAAAGCTGGCGCCGCCGTCAAAGTTTCCGAACTCCCGGTTCACGTCGTTCGAATACACACCGGCCTGAAAGCCCCACTTCCCCGTTTTCCATTCCGCCACTACCCCGGGAGCACGATCCACGCGGAGCTGCCCGAAGATCTGCGAACGTTCAAAGGTCGGCTGGGCATTGGTGGATTGCAGGAAGTCGTAATAGGCGATTTGCGGTTTTTGACGACCCACGGTGAGACTGAATTTTTCGTTCGGCACCCACTTGATGTAGGCATCCACCATGCGGTCGTAGAAGGGGTCCCACTCGTCGTTGCTCTGAACATCGAACCGGAGTTCGAACTGGTGGAAGAGTTTGGCATCGATCCCGAAGCGCGAGCGGCGGTTTTCCCAGTCCTGTTCGTCACCGCGGTCACTGTCGAGCCAGTGGTATTGCCCCTGGTAACGTCCGCGGAGTTTGAGCTCCTGGATGACGGGATTGTCCGGGTTCTTATAAAGCGTGGCCAGGCCCCAGAGCTTGTCGAATTCCGAGGGCGGTGCTTTGTCCGGAGCAGGCGGTGTGGAGGGGGTGCCGGCAAGGGCGGTGGAAAAGCCGGTGAGGGCGACGAGGGGCAGCAACTTAAAGGAAGCAAAGCGAAGGCGATTCATACGAGCTTGGGTTTTTTGTCGAGTTGGTGGAGGTGGGTCCTGATGGTGAAGGCCGGCAGGCATTCACGCCGCAACACCCAGTGAGACGGGCGGCGGGAATGCCTGGAACATTAATCTATACTTCGCAAGTAGGAATTACGGGCAACAGATACCCCGCAGCATCCGGGGGATTTCACGGGCGACCGGCCCCCACAAAAAACCCCGGGACCGGAGGACCGGACCGGGGTTTTCGCATTCCTTCCCGTCACCGCGCAAAGGCGCGCGACCGGAGCAAGGGCGGAGCCGCTTAGCTCTGAGAAGCCTCGATGAGTTTCTTCCGTTCCGCAGCGCGCTTTTCACGGCGGAGTTCGCGCATGCGGCGGTAACCGACCAGTTTCCGCGCCTGCTCGTCCCAAAGACGGAACGTGAGGGACTTCAGGCTGCCCAACAGTGTGACCGGGGGCACTTGTTGGAAGATGGGATGAGATTCGTGACAGGCCTGGAGATGATAATTGGGGATGCGCGAGCTCAGGTGGTGCACGTGGTGGTAACCGATGTTTCCGGAGAACCACTGGAGAATGCGGGGGAGCTTGTAGAAGGAACTCCCCTGGAGCGCCGCGGTGGTGTAGTCCCAATTTTCACCCCGCTCCCAATAGGTCCCTTCGAACTGGTGTTGCACGTAGAACATCCAGACGCCCATGGAGCCGGCAATCATGAGGACAGAGAGCTGAATAATTAGATACGCCTTAAAGCCAAAAACGAAGGAAAGGCCCGTCGCCACTCCGAGCAGCGCCAGATTCATCCACCACACGGAAAGACGGGCTCTCCATTTCGCGCCGGGAGTGGTGATCCGCTGGCGGATCAAAAAGAGAAAAAGCGGAGCGATGATAAAAAGGATAAACGGGTTCCGGGCCAGTTTGTAGGCAAACCGCTTCCAGCGGGAGGCCTCCAGGTATTCCTGAACGGTGAGCGTCCAGACATCGCCCGTACCCCGGCGGTCGAGGTCCCCGGAAGTGGCGTGGTGCAGGGAATGCTCCCAGCGCCAGTGGTAAAAGGGAGTGAAGGTGAGAAGCCCGGAAATGAACCCGAAAATCGAATTGGCGGTGCGGGACTTGAAGAACGACCCGTGACCGCAGTCGTGAAAGATAATGAAGACGCGGACCAGGAGCGCCCCTGCCAGCACGGCCAGCGGCAGCGTAAGCCAAAACGAGATGCTAAGGCTGAGGAACATCAGCCACCAGACAAGCACGTACGGGACGAACGTGTTCACTATTTGCCAGGTCGCCCGCCAAACCGAGGATTTCTGGAATTTGGCGACGATTTTTTTCCATTCTGCAACGGTACTTAGAGGCTTG
>DATAIE010000685.1:0-3910 GCA_036262875.1 Verrucomicrobiales bacterium | reverse complement strand
CGACCAATTACTCTAACGGATTTCTCCCCGCCGCCTTCCAGGGCACACGCCTGCGGGACAAAGGCGTCCCGGTGCTGGACCTGCTGCCGCCGGAGCAGTTTGCCGCAGGCCAGGAGCGCACCTATTCCGCTCTGCGTGAGTTGAACCTCCTCCATCGTGCCTCGCGCCCGGATTTTACCGAACTCGACGCCCGCATTGCCAGCTACGAGCTCGCCTACCGCATGCAGGCCGCCGCTTTGGAAACAGGCGATCTCGACAAGGAGCCACCCGCTTTGCGCGAACGCTACGGCCTCACTCACAAAAATAAGGAAACCGCATCCTTCTCCCGCAAATGCCTGCTCGCCCGCCGGCTCGTCGAGCGCGGTGTGCGTTTTGTTCAAGTCTACGACATGGCCGAAAAGGATGGCTGGGACGCCCATGCGAACCTGAAGACCAATCATGAGCGTCACTCCCTCGCCGTGGACCAGCCCATCAGCGCGCTGCTCAGCGACTTGAAAGAGCGCGGTCTGCTGGAAAGCACTCTCGTCATCTGGGCCAGCGAGTTTGGCCGCACGCCAATGGAGCAGGGCGACGCCGGGCGCCAGCACAATGCCGCGGGCTTCACGCTCTGGATGGCGGGGGGCGGTGTGAAGCCAGGCCTTCGCCTTGGCTCGACCGATGAACTGGGCCTCATGGCGGTGGACCGTCCCCTGCCCTTCCGGGACCTCCACGCCACCATTCTAACCCTTCTCGGACTGAACTACGAACGGCTGTTCTTCGAAACCAGCGGCCGTCTCGAGCGCCTAACGGGAGTGCAAAACCAGGCGCAAATCATCCGGGAGGTGATCGCCTGAGATGACAAGAGACCGGGGCGTGCTATGAACGGTCACTTTCATGGCTCATCCCAGCGATTCCTCCCGGTTCCGGCTCTCCCGCGGCGTCATCTGTGACGCTTTGGTATTCATGATGAACCTTCTGTTCGCAAAGCCGTTACTCAATGCACTGACGACCGGAGTGAAAGAGTTTGAGGCCAAAGGAAACGGGCACGCTCCACCGACGGCACTCGGCTGGATCCTCGCGAGCGCACTTGTCAGTTACTCGGCCGGATGCTGGCTGAAGCGGGGGCCGCTTCAAAAACGCCTCGGTCCCTCTTCGTCAGACGCGAATGGCTGCCTTTTCATCGCCTGGCTTTCGCTGATGGTTTCCCTCACCATTCTGGCGCTCTGCGCCATCATGGCCGACTTCAATATCGACATGAACGGCTGGACCATGCTGCTTCTGTTCATCGCGGCCCTCACTCCGGTGATCCTCGGCATCCGCGCCATGGGAGCCGGAAATATCAAGTCGCTGCCCGCGTGGCGCCGCAATGCATGGCTCGAAATCCCCGCGGATATTCTGATCATCGCCGCCATTCTTCCCGTCTCAATGATCTGGAGTGAATGGATCAGTGGACTCTTCAGCCAGCATTTGCAAAACGAGGGCTGGGGCGTCCGCCTGTTCGCTTCCGGGATGTCACTGGGGGCCTTCGTCCTGTTCTATTTCGCGCCCCGTCTGGTGCTGATTTACGGGCACCTCAGCGACCGGTTCATGTGGGGGACTTTTGCCTTCGCGGCGGCTCCCTCTCTGCGCGCGTGCTGGCAGTGACCCGTCATTCACGGACTCATTGACGGAGGCGTCGGCGGTAAGATAGGGTGCCGCCGATGAATCCAGGCCGTCTTCTCCTCATTCTGTCAGTGTCCTGCTCCCTGCTCCAGGCGGCTCCCCCGGCTGCGACGAATGACAATTTCACCACCGCAGAGGACACACCTCTGGTGCGCACCGCCGCAAACGGACTGCGGGCCAACGATTCCAACGGCACCGCCACAGACCCGGCCGCCGGACTTCTCTCCGCGCCCACACACGGCACCGTCACCCTGACACCTGATGGCGCCTTCACCTACACCCCGGCCAGGGACTACTCTGGAACGGACGGCTTCACTTATGCCGTCTTTGGTGACCGGCCCGTCACCGCTTTCACCATCGACCAGCAAAACTCCAACCTCACCGTCGGCGCGACACTTCGCATCACTTACGAAGGAATCCCCAGCGTCTCCAGCGATTCCTCCACCTCCCATGTGAAGGGCACACTCGCCGCCGCGATCGGGCCGAATGCCGCACCCTTCAGCGTCGCGCGGGTGACGGATATGCAAGGGGTACTGAGCGATCCCGTGACGCTGAAACTCGGCATCGGATGCATTCCCATTATCAATACCTGCCTCGCAGGCGTGCAGTTCGACAGTGCGGCGGATGCCATCACTCTCAGTATGAACTCCGCCGGGCCGACCGCCACCGTACGGACCAACGGTGGCTTCGATACGGATGGCAGCACTTTCAGCACCACCGGCGGCGGCACTGTAAAGGGCACGGACCAACTGGAGGGCGTCCTGCCGCCCACACCGTTGCCGCTGAATCTCCCGCCCGTCACGATGCCGTTCAACGGTCGTCTCACCTCCTCCGGCGGAATCGTACGACTGGAAATGCAAATCAACTACCGCGGCTCCGTCTCCGTCGATGCCACCACCAGTTTCAGCTTCAGCCTCAGCGGCACCATTCGCGCCACTGCCCCTGCACCGCTCGCTCCCGTTGAAGTCTCTGCTCCCGCCGGGGTCGCCCTCACCATTACCCCCGTCAATGACGCTCCGCTGGCCACTGCCGACAATTATCTTGTCAGGGCCGGCACTGCCCTGACCGTTTCCGCCAGCGGCGCGCAATCGACTCAGGAAATCATTCCGGCGGGCGCAGTGTGGAAATACAATCACACCGGCGCCGACCTCGGCACTGCCTGGCGCACGTGGGGCTACAACGATCAGGCATGGTCCTCCGGCCCCGCGGAGCTCGGCTACGGCGATGCCGGCATTCTCGGGGGCAATCACACCGAAGCCACGAACATCAAAGGCAGCGCCGCGCGGCCCACTGCTTACTTTCGCAAAGACTTCACCCTGACCGATGTCAACTCCACCCGCAGTCTCAGCATGGAACTGCTGCGCGACGACGGGGCCGCCGTTTACCTCAATGGCTTTGAAGTGAACCGCCAGAATCTTGCCGCCGGGGCCGTCTACGCCACGCTCGCGGACTCGCGCATTCCCAATGCTGACGAGACCCGCTTCTTTCCCGCCACCATCCCGCCGGAACTGCTCCTGGAAGGCCGCAATGTCCTCGCCGTGGAGGTCCACCAGTATTCGCTGACTGACCTGTTTTCGATTCCGCAGATCGATCCCGCTGATCTCAGCTTCGACTTCAAACTCCAGCGGGTTTCAGGTCTCACCGGAGTGCTCACGAACGATACAGATATCGACTCCACGAGCCTCACCGTTTCCGTCCACACTCCCCCAGCGCATGGACAGCTCACACTCCAGCCGGACGGCGCCTTCACTTACACACCGGATGCCGGATTCACCGGCACGGACCGTTTCATCTACCGCTCCAGCGACGGGGGCACGGAGAATGCCGAGGTGAAGCTCATCGCCGCCGGCTCCGCGTGGAAATACCTGGATGACGGAAGCGACCAAAACACGGCATGGCGCGCGCCAGGCTTTGCCGATGCCTCATGGGCGACGGGCATTGCGGAAATTGGTTATGGTGACGACAACACGCTGGATGACCGCCCGGAAGTCACCAAACTCTCCTATCTGCTGGGCACGCCGCCCGTGACCACTTACTTCCGCAGGACGTTCACCCTGCCGCTGCCCGCAGCCATGCTCCAGTCCCTCAAACTGCGGCTGCTGCGCGACGACGGAGCCGCCGTTTATCTTAATGGCGTGGAGATCGCCCGCGACAACCTCGCCGCCGGTGCCCTCTACAACGAGGGAGCCCTCCTGCCCGTCGAAGGCGAGAACGAGGTCCGCTTCTTTGAATATACGGTGTCGGCCGCCGGGCTCGCGGCTCTCACCAT
>DATAIE010000684.1:0-1882 GCA_036262875.1 Verrucomicrobiales bacterium | reverse complement strand
GAAAACGATGCTAACAACTTGCCGTCTTCCGGCTCCGCCCGCGCCCCACCCGTCGCCTCCGTGGCAAATGCCACTCCCTTTCCCTGGAGCACACCATCCTTCGGTTTCACCCTGATCTTCTTCGGATCGGCTGGCGGTCCTTCACCCGGTTTTCCGCCTGGGGTCAATGAAACGACCCGAAAAGCGCATTCCTTCGAGGTCTTTCCGGTAAAGAATAACAACTGCGGAATCTCCCTGGGATTCAGTTGATACCCCGCCTTGTGACCGTCGGAAAAACCAAAAATCACCCGAATGGTTTTAGACGCTCCGGGCTCGAGAGACACCGCCTCCGTGTTCCACGGATTCTTCCTCCAGTCCCCTTTGTTATCCACGCGCAGAAAAATCCGCGCCGCTTCCGTTCCCGTATTCTGCACCACCGCATCCAGATGGCCATACGCCGACAGGTCCCAGGATTCCCCCTCCTTCGGCTTCAGCAGACATCCGGGATAGCCGTCAGGCCCCGGCTTGATCGTGATCGTCAGACCCGGAGCCGCAGGGCTCTGCGCCGCCATCACCTGAGCACACGTCGGCGCAGGCTTTGAGAACGACAGATCCTCCGCTCCCCGCACGGCACCGCAAGCGGTCGCCAAAAGAACCGCGAGAAACGAAGAGCGCGCGCTGAATAATCGAGTTCTCATCAGATAACGATTTGAAAACCCGGTGAAGTGACTCCCGGAAACAAACACCGGCAAATGTTATTCCACCCTGTCCCTCAGACGGCCCCGTGAGTTTACGGAGGAGAGCGGCGGGTTTACGGGGGCGTAAATCCAGACGCTTTGCCCGTAACAAAAATCCAAAATGACCATTGACGCGCCATTTTAAGTAGTGCATATACACATCACGATGTCAAAAGAACTCGATTTGTCGGCGGTGGAAAACTGCGTGTGCTTCAACCTGCGCCGGGTGGCGCGGGCGGTGACGCAGTTTTTTGACGCGGAAATGCGGCGGCACGGACTCCGCCCCACACAGGGGACGATTTTGCTGGCGTTGAATGCAAAGGAAAGTTGGACTATGGCGGAATTAAGCGATTGCCTTGGGCTGGAGCGCACGTCACTCGTGCGGAATCTTCAGCCATTGCAGCGGGATGGTTTGGTCACGGCAGATGGCGGCGGGCGCGGTAGACGCGTGGAGCTGGCGATTACAGCCAAAGGCCGAAAACAGGTTGAGAAATTCATGCCGGCCTGGGAATCCGCCCAGAGCACCGCGGTTCAGGTCCTGGGGGAAAAGCGCTGGTCGGCGCTTCTCGCCGATTTGGAGGAAGTCGCTGCCGCACTCAAAAATTGATAAATCAAGTCCCAGCCCACTCCGTGAAACGACGAGCCGTTCTGAAACTGACCGCCCTTTCCGCCGCAGGCCTCGCCCACGCACAGTCCACCGCCCAGCCCTCCCACCACAACACAGAGCCCACCACCATGAATGACGTCATCATCATCGGCGGCAGCTTTGCCGGTCTCGCCGGTGCCCTGCAGCTCGGCCGTGCCCGCCGCAAGGTCACCGTTCTCGATACCGGCCTGCCGCGCAACCGCTTCGCCGGCCATTCGCATGGTCTGCTCGGCCACGATCACAAGCCACCGCTGGAAATCCTGGCCGGGGCGCGGCGGCAGCTGGCGCGCTATCCCACGATCAAGCTGGTCAATGCCCGGGCCGAAAGCATCTCCGGTGCCATCGACGATTTCTCCGTCCTCACGACCGATGGCGAAAGCCTCAGGGCGCGCCGCCTGATCCTGAGCTATGGCGTCGTCGACCAGATGCCTAAGGTTCCGGGCTTTGCCGAGGGCTGGGGCACCTCCATCGTGCCCTGCCCCTATTGCGACGGCTTTGAAGTCGCCGGCCAGCATTGGGG
>DATAIE010000683.1:0-3184 GCA_036262875.1 Verrucomicrobiales bacterium | reverse complement strand
CAGCGCCGCCGTCGTCACGAGCTGCGTGGTGAAGGTGCCGGTAGCATTCGCCCAGTCATTGCCCGCGGAGTTTTCGGCATAGGTCCGGTAATAATACGGAGTGCCCTGCGTGAGCCCCTGAATCGTGTACGGATAGTTTGTGGCCACCGACTGGACTCCGAGATCGGCCACATTCGCCCACGCCCCCGCGGTAGTGCCGCCGTCCGCGGGACCGTAGTAGAGCTTCAGCGTCGTCGGCGCAAAGCCGGTGCTCTGCAAATCCGCGCCCGTCAGCGCCGTGGTGGCCGTCACCGTGGAAACCGGCAGATTTTCCACCACCGGCGGGTTTGCCACCAGCACGGTGCCAAACGCCTGCACCTCCGCCAGCGCGAGGGATTCCGCATTCAGCGTTTCCACGCGGATTTTGCGCCCGCCGAGATTCGGCTCCAGTTCGAAACCGAAATTGAACGGCGTCGCCGCACCCAGCGCGATATTGATGTCCTGCGACCAAATCTGCGTCCCTACGGTATTCAGCAGCTTCACCCGGACGTTGGTAGTCACCGCCAAATCCGTCCGGTTGAAGAGCAGGATGGATTTCACCAGAAATTCCGTGCCGAGGTCCATCTCCCAAAACTGGCCCGCGCCCGCCGTCGCAGACTGATAGACGGGCAGCCCCGGCGCGTTAAGATTCCCGTCGATGTCACCGTCATTGGCATCGCTTGCCGCGGTGCCGGAACCTGCCGGCGAGGCGCTCACACTCACGGGGCTGAGCTGAGTCCCCAGAGGCGCAGCGCTGCCCCAGGCCTCGAATTCCGCAAACGTCAGGAAATGGACCGCCGGGGCCGTGTGGGAGACACGTTGAATGCGGATCGTGTCCGCCTGCACCCCGCGCAGGGCCGAGGTACCCCAAGCCCGCGCGTTATTACCGTCCGCGGCACTCGAAGGCAGGAAAATACTGTTGTACGTCTCGACTCCGGCCTTGGTGGCGATGATGCGGAAATTGCTCACCGAACCCTGGATCGCATCGGTGCGGGAAAAAATGCGGATATGATCCAGATACCGCACGCCGGGCAGGACCACCTGCCACCAAAGGCCGTCGGATGGGTTGTCGAGGGTGTGGAATACGGAGCCCGCGTTAAAATTCCCGTTCCGGTTTCCGTCCCGGCCGTCCGCGGAAATTGCTCCGAAACCCTCAGAAGACGAACTGGAGGTGCCTGTGGGGGAAAGATTTGTCAGGGTGCCGCGGGCAAGCGTGGCCAAAAGCAGAAAAACTCCGCAAAGAAGGGTCGGATACTTCATGAAAAAGGGGGTGCCGGGGAACGGAGCTCTAATAGCAGATTCCGGGCAGCCGTGGAAAGGATATTCCCAACGCCTTTGTGTGGAACCTTATTTTCCCCTTCCCGCGCGCCCGCACCGGGGCAGGATGGCCCCATGGCCCGCCGCCGTGACATTCCCCGTGACGAAATCCTCGATGCCGCGCTGCTGCTGCTGCAGACACGGGGGTGCAATGGTTTCAGCATCAGGGATCTCGGTGCGGAAACGGGGCTTCGCCCGGCGAGCCTTCACTATCATTTTCCGTCCAAAGCTGATCTTTTAGCGGCGGTGATTCGCCGCTACCGGGGGCACTTGAACGCCCGGATTGCGGAAATTGAAGCGGAGACGGATATTTTACGCACCCGTCTGGAAAGAGTCATCGCCCTCTTTTCCCCGCTCGCGGAGGAGGACCGTTTCTGCGTGATGGGGGTGGCGGCGGCAGACCTCCTGACGCTGCCCCCCGCCCCTGCGGAGGAGGCCAGAGCGCTGACCGCCAATCTCATGGGCTGGCTGACCCGCTTCTTTTCCCGCGCCAAAGCCGAGCGCGAACTGCCCGCCGCCACGGAACCGGAGGCGTCCGCAGCCCTGCTGCTGTCCGCCATTCAGGGAAGTCTCATGCTGGCTCGTACAACCTCCCGGGAAATGGCCGGTCGCACCATGTACCTGGCTCTTCTGGAAATCACGCATGCCGAAAAGCATGTGTAAAATCCATTTGAGCGTCACCAGGGGCACGCTAAGGCTGAACGCAATTATTTTCCCACCTCACCACACAGTATGTCTATGGTAGCCAAAGGACTCGAAGGAGTTGTCGCAAATGAATCCCGTCTCAGCGACGTGGACGGTCAAAACGGAAAACTCTGCTACCTTGGCTATAATATAGACGATCTGGTCGAACACTGCACCTTCGAGGAGGTGATCCACCTGCTCCACCGGAGCAAGCTGCCGAACACGGCCGAACTCGCCGCCATTACCGCCCAGCTCCAGGCCGCGCGGGTTCTCGCCCCGGAGGTGAAGCAGTTCATCGAAAGCCTGCCGAAGGATTCCTCGCCGATGAATGTGGTGCGCACGTCAGTTTCCCTCCTGGGAATCCTGGACACGCGCGGCAAGGATCAGGACCGGGCCCTGAATGAAAGCCGGGCGCTCGCCATTGTCGCCCAGGTGCCGCTCATCATCGCCTGCTTTCACCGCTACCGTCAGGGGCTGCCCCTGCCAAAAATCCGGCAGGACCTCAGCGAAGCTGCCAGCTTTCTCTGGCTGATCACCGGCGAAGAGCCCTCCGCCGAGGCCGTCCGCACGCTGGATGTGGCCTACATCCTCCACGCCGACCACGGGATGAACGCCTCCACGTTTTCCGCCCGCGTCACCATCGCCACGCTGAGCGACATGTATTCCGCCATCACCAGCGCCATCGGGACGCTGAAGGGCCCGCTTCACGGCGGGGCCAATGAGGGGGTCATCCACATGCTGGAGGAAATCGGGAGCGAGGACAAAGTGGACGCCTGGGTGGAGGAGCGCCTTGCGAAAAAGGAAAAGATCATGGGCATCGGCCACCGCGTTTACAAGGTGCTCGATCCCCGCGCTCCCCATCTGCAAAAGATGGCCATCAAGCTAACCTCCGCTCTCGGCGAGCCGAAGTGGATTCGCATGAGCGAGCGCATCGCCACCATCATGCGAGAGAAAAAGGGCCTCAATGCCAACGTGGATTTCTACAGCGCCACGGTGTATTACAGCCTCGGGATTCCCACCGATCTGTTCACCCCCATCTTCGCCATCAGCCGGGCTTCCGGATGGACCGCGCAGGTCCTGGAACAGTTGGAGGACAACCGCCTCTACCGCCCCCTCACGGAATACACCGGCCCCGTGCCGCCACAGCCGATTTTGCCCATTGGGG
>DATAIE010000682.1:0-3087 GCA_036262875.1 Verrucomicrobiales bacterium | reverse complement strand
GAGACAGATAACGGGCGTATTCATCCCCCACCACTGACACGGCAGAAGGAAGTTGCCAGCGCTCAATATTTGACGATGGCGCCGTGCCCGGCGAGTCCCAGCGCCTGCACGGCTTCGCCTGCCTTCGCCAGCATGAATCCTGCTTCGCTGGCGACGGCGATCATTTGCCAGCCTTCGGTGCGGCGGCGCTCCGCCTGGGCGGCATCCGCGACATGGATGCCGGGTGCCACTCCGTGAGCCCTGGCGCTGGCAAAGACTTTCCGGAGTGCGTCGTTGAACTGCGGCAGATCACTGTCGAAGGCGGGCGGCACTCCCATGGAGGCATGGAGATCGTTAGGGCCAATGAAGACGGCGTCGATGCCGGGGACGCTCAGGATGGAGTCGATATTGGCAATGGCATCCACATGCTCCGCCATGACGACGACGAGGATTTCGTCATTCGCTTTCGCGTAATAAGTTCCGGCGTCGGTGCCAAAGCGGGCGGCATGCAACTGTCCGCCCACACTGCGTTCACCGAGCGGACGGTAGCGTGCAGATTTCACCACCGCCTCCGCTTCCGCCCGGCTGTTGACCATGGGCACCACGATGCCCCAGGCTCCCGCATCCAGGGCCCGTTTGATGTTCTCCACGCTGTTGTACGGAACCCGGCACAGCGGCACGCACCCGGACGCCGCGATGATGGCGAAGCAGTTGGCAGCCGTTTCGATGGTAGCCTGCGAGTGTTCCAGTTCGACGGTGAGCCAGTCGAATCCGGTGGTGCTCATGAGACCCGCATACACTGTATCCGGCAGGGCCAGCCAGGTGCCGATGCACGGTTCTCCGGATTTCAGTTTGGCGCGCGCAGGATTGGTTTTCATGCCATGGAAAAGCGAATGGTCAGGACTTGAGCGGCGCACGCAACAAGGGAGATTGATACACCTCCGGATTGACCACCCAGCGGGGCCGGTGTCCGTCGCGAATATTGAGGATGGCCTCCGCCACGGCGGCGCTCACTTTTGCACCGCTCTCATAGCCCAGCGACGCAAGATGCGGAGTCAGGAGGAGGTTTGGAACCTGGTGCAGCGGATGGTCCGCGGGGAGCGGCTCCACCGTGAAAACGTCCAGTGCCGCCCCGGCGATCCAGCCCTCCTTCAATGCGCGGGCCAGCGCTTCTTCGTCAATCACCGCGCCCCGCGCTGTATTGATCACATAGGCGGTGGGCTTCATCGCTTTCAACTGGGCCTCGCCGATTAACCCGCGAGTCGCCGGCGTGAGCGCTGTGTGGAGCGACAGGAAATCAGACTCGGCGAGCAGTTGCTCAAACGGAACAAACGAAATGCCCAGGAGGTCGGCCTCCGCTGTGGGGGAGGGATCGCAGGCCAGCAGCCGCATATCAAAGCCGCGCGCCCGTTTGGCCACCGCCTGTCCGATGCCGCCGCACCCGACCAGGCCCAGCGTCTTGCCCTCCATATCCGGGCCCCATTCCGGCTCCCAGCGGCGGTCCCGCAGGGTCGAAAATCCCTCATGAATCCGCCTCGCCAGGGCCAGCATCATCCCCATGGCGTAGTCCGCCACCGCTCCGTTCAGCAATCCGGGTGTATTACAAACGACGATTCCCTGCGCCGTGGCCGCCGGGAGGTCCACCGCATCGATCCCGATGCCCCATCGCGAAATAATCTTCAAATCCGCCGCCTCCCGTGAGGCCATCACCGCCGGGGTAAACCGGTCCATGCTCGCCATGACGGCGTTGACGCCAGGCAGTTCGGACAAAAGTTCCTCTTCCGTGAGCGGTCCGTATTTCTTCGCATGGCGCACCTCGCATCCCGCCTCCTCGAGATGTTGAATCGCGAGTTTGCCCACCCGGTCGACACTCAGGGCGTGCGCAGTAATCAGGACTTTCCAGGACATGGCCGCGAAGGCTAACGAACGCGCTCCGGCAGGCAAGAATAAACGAAGCGTGCATGCGAAACTCTGCGGGAATGCGGGGGTTGCCGCATTTCAAGATCAGCGAAAAATGCCAGTGTGTCCAAACCCATAAAGGTGATTTCATTTTCAATGGCCATGGGTTTCATGACGGTGGTCTGCACCATCCTGTGGGCATTGTTCGTTACCGATAAATTATACCATTGTACTGACGACGCTGGATTCCGCGGTTATCTCGCGCCTGGTTCATGGGCGCACGGAAACATCGCGTATGTTCGGGAGATCAATGTCCGGGACACCATGAGCCAGCCGGACTCCATCAGGGAAGGCTGGAGTGAAGGGGATTGTGGCTTATCTGGTGCGTCGCTTTTGTGGTATCTCTGGCGGTCAGCGCGTGCTTTGCCATTCGAGTCTCTCCGGAATTGTCTTGCCTTTCCGGTGTTGAAAAAAATAGGGTGAGATTATGAAATGCCGCTATCTCCTGTCGGTACTCTTTGCGGGTATGCTGCTGTTCCCATCGTGCAAAGAGGAAGCATCGAAATCAGCTGCGAGTGATGTTTCCGCCGTTCACAAGTGGCTGACAGCTTATGCGCTTGATTCGGGTGGAAAATATCCGGACGACCTCAACCAACTGCTCACGAAGAACTACGGTGCAGACGAAGCAGTTCTGAAGCGCGTGTCCGCCAACCTCATTGAATATCGTGGAAAGGGCATGACCAGTTCCGACGATCCCGACCTTTTGTTAATCCGGTATCGCGTGGGTGGGGACAAGGAATTTAGAATGACGGTCAGCGGCTCCGGGAAAACGGTTCCCTCCTCCACTCCGCTTCCGGTTTCGAAGACACCGCCGCCCATCATACCGGTGGGGTAATGGCAGGCCCCTTCACGCCCCTCGGGGCAATGCAGGGTTGAATCGGAATACGCGGCTACTGGACAATGCATGAGAAGGGAGCCGGATCAGACCGTTTTCTCTTCGATGTTTATGAATCGCTGTCCGCTGTTCCTCATTCCCGTTCTTTGGGTGAGCGCCGTCTCTTCTTCTCATGCTGAAACGGTCATCCGTTTGGAAGCCGGGCGATCGTTGCCGGAGGCCGTGAAACAGGCGCAGAATGCGCCAAAGCCGGTGAAGATCGAGTTGGCCGCGGGACGATATGAATTGAATGAAGTCCTTCTCCTTACCGCCGC
>DATAIE010000681.1:0-1885 GCA_036262875.1 Verrucomicrobiales bacterium | reverse complement strand
GCCCGGCGCAGTCAGCGGGACATCATCCTTTGCATCGACCAGAGCGGCTCCATGGCGGCGTCGGTGGTTTACTCCAGCATCTTTGGCGCGGTCATGGCCTCTCTGCCGGCGGTGACGACGAAGCTGGTTGTCTTCGATACCGCTATCGTGGACCTCACGGAGAAGCTCGATGATCCGGTGGATGTCCTCTTCGGCACACAACTCGGCGGCGGTACGGATATCAATGGGGCCGTCGCTTATTGCCAGTCCATCATTCGTGAGCCGCGGAATACCATTCTCGTTCTGATCTCGGACCTCTACGAAGGCGGTGTGGAAAACAATCTCCTGCGCCGCGCCGCGGAACTGGTGGCTGGCGGGGTGCAATTCATCACGCTGCTCGCACTCAGTGATGAAGGCCGTCCCTCGTACGATGAAGCGCTTGCCGCCAAACTCGCCGCGCTCGGAGTCCCCAGCTTTGCCTGCACCCCCGATCTCTTTCCGCCGCTCATGGCCGCAGCCATCCGGAAAGAGGACATCAATACGTGGGCCGCGGGTGCCGGCGTGGTGGCCACCCGGCGAAGTCAGGAGTGATCACTCCTCCATCGCCATCACATCCACCGAGACCGTGAGATTCTGGCTGCCGGACCCGAGGCTGACTCCGGTGAGGGGACTGACGTCGGAAAAATCACGTCCCCAGCAGAGCGTGATGTGCCGGCCGGAGGGCAACAGGTCGTTCGTTGGATCGGCATCGATCCAGCCGTGCTCCTCCCCGCACCAAACGGAAACCCACGCGTGGGAGGCATCCGCACCGGTGAGTTTTTCCATGCCGGGAGGCGGCACCGTTTCCAGATAGCCGCTCACGTATCGCGCCGGCAGTCCGATCGAACGGAGGCAGGCGATCATCACCTGCGCAAAATCCTGACAAACACCGCGTTTGTTGTTGAACGACTCCATCACCGGCGTCGCCACGCTGGTGGCCTCCGGGTCGAATTGAAATTCACGGTGGATGCGCGAGTTCAAATCGCAGACCCCCGCCAGCACCGGGCGGCCTTCGGGAAACGAAGGCCGTGCATATTCTGCGAACGTCCCGTGCAGCGGAATGAGCGGGGAAGCCCAGATAAACTCACCGGCTGCCGCCCCCGCATCCCACCGGTCGCTGCGGCACAAATCACGCACGGATTCCCACGGGGGCGTGGCCGCCGCCCCGGGAAGCGGTGCATTGCTGAGGCGGACGTAACTTCTGGCCACCACCTCCAGCTCCGCATGGGTGCCTTCGATTTCAAAATAGACGGCGGTGTTTCCAAAGACATCCGTGCGGCCCGCGGAGCGGCTCGCCGGCTGCGGATGGATGTGGATTTCATGCCAGGGACAGTCCTGCGTGATCAGTTGCCGCGGCTCCAGACGGGCGATGCAGTGCGCCACCGTGACGGGACTGTCGTAGGTGTAAAGCGTGCGGTGGCTGATCTGGTAAAGCATGCGCCGTGAAAATGTTAGTGATCGCGCCGCGCCGAGTGGCTGAAGTAATGGCGCGAGATCTGGGCGGAGAGCTCTTCGAGGCCCGCGGTGAGCTTGTCGCAGAATGCCGGGACCGCCTCCAGAGCGGCTTCAGGACGTTGCGTGAGTGCCTGCAGGTTCAGTCCGCCGAGATCAGAGCGGAGAATATCGAGCAGCTCCCGCCCGTGGGGTTCGGTGCCCGTGGTGTTCCATGGCAACTGGCTCATCACGATTCCAAGGCAACGGAACTGCCAGGCGGCGGAGCGGGGATTGTCTTCATTGAGCAGCACCAGGTCCGCGACGGGGAGAAGAGCCGGGCGCGCAAAGTGCAGCCGGCGGTAGGTCATGGTGCTGTCGCACACCTCAAGCAGAGGAGTCAGGACGGACTCGTCCGTGGCGCAGAGCACGGCGG
>DATAIE010000680.1:0-4072 GCA_036262875.1 Verrucomicrobiales bacterium | reverse complement strand
CTGGGATCCGGCGCTGCCGGTGCCGGCGATCGTGGCGCTGGGCTGCGTGCTGGTGGTGGTCGCCTGCATGGTATGTCTGCGCGGGCCCAAACTCCAGCGGACGCGCCGCATGGTGCTGCTGGCCCTGCGGCTGGCGGTGATCGCGCTCATTTGCCTGCTGCTCATGCAGCCGGTGATGGAGGAATCGATTCCTCAACGGCATCCACGGCGCGTGGCGCTGGTGGCGTTGGACGCTTCACAAAGCATGCAGGAAAACGATGCCCCTGACAACATGCGCCGCATCGATGCCGCGAGAAAGCTGCTGCGGGACAATGGCTTGGACGGGCCTTCGCCGCTCGGAGAAGTGAGGCTGTTTTCGTTTTCAGACACCGCGCGGCCGCAAACGGCGGATGGCCTGGCGGTGCTGCGCCCGGAGGGGGAAACCACGCGCTTTCACGAATCGCTGGGCACGGTGTTCGGAGGGATCGGGCCGGGGGAAAACTGTGTGGGCCTTTTTGTTCTGAGCGACGGACACGACTTTGAAATGACTCCCGCGGCGCGAACGGCGCAACTGGCGCGTGCCAACCGCACCCCGGTTTACACCATTCCCTTTGGAAAATCGCAGCCGTTTCCTGACATCTCCGTGCGCATGGCTTCATGGCAGCCCTACACGTTTGTGAAGCAGCACGTGAAACTCCAGGCGATCATCCGTTCGGTGTCCGCCGGAGAGCGGGTCGTGCGGGCGGAATTGCTGCGCGAGGGCAAGACCGTGAGCGACCAGCGCGTCACGCTGGCGCAGGACGGCGAAATGCCGGTGAATTTCGAAGTCTTTGAGGAGACGCCTGGCCAATATGAATATGAGATTCGCGTCACCACTCTGCCTGGAGAAAGGGAAACGACGAACAATACGACGTTCACCTATCTGAATGTCACTGCGTCTAAACTGCGCGTGCTTCTCGTGGAGGGAGAGCCTGGCTGGGACACCACCTTCCTCGCCCGGGCCCTGGCGCGCAATGACCGGGTGGACCTGGATTCGCTGGTGAGCATCGGGAATGGTCCTCCCGTCGTGAGCCGCCCGGCAAAGGCCGAGGGGCCATTCAAGACGCCGCAAACGGCGGCGGATTTTTCCACGTATGCCATGATTATCCTCGGGGTGCAGGTGGATCGCGTTTTCAAAGACGATGTGCTGGCGGCGCTCGGCACGGCGGTCGCAGACAGTGGCGTGACGGTGGTGATGGCGCGGGGAAATCCGTCGGATCACCAGGTGCTCAAGGACATCGCGCCCGCGGACTGGCTGGAGGGAGCGACCGGTCCCGTGCAGTTGAACACCCCGCGGCGGCGGGGTGAGTTTCTGCCGGTGGATGTCCTCGCCACGGCACCCGGAGGACTGGAGGCCCTGCCGCCGCTGTCGCTGGTGCATCAGACGGGTAAACCGCGCGACCTCTCTGGAGTGGAGGCGATCGCCGGCGATCCGCAGAGCAAGAGTTCGGCGCCTGCTATCCTGCATCGCCGGCACGGCACGGGGCAGGTGCTGTCCGTGGCCGTGGAAGGACTGTGGAAGTGGGCGCTGAATGCGAAGAGCGAACCGGCCAACAACGTCTTCGACCGCTTCTGGAATCAGCTCCTTCTCAATCTCCTCTCCCGCTCGGCGGCCATGCCCTCTGACAAACCTCAGTGGACCGTTTCCTCCGCGAACCTCACCACGGGCGAGAAAGTCACCTTCAACCTGCATCCTGCGCAGGGCAAAGAACTGCCGAAGGGGCTGCAGGCCGTCATTTACCGGGACAATCAAAAAGTCGCGGAGACGCCGCTCTCTCCTCTTTCGAAGGAAAGCAGCGACCAGAGCGCGTCGATCGTGCTGGAAAAAGCGGGTCGTTATCGTGCCGCCGTGGAATGGCCGGGCGAAAAACTGGAGTGCCGCTTTGCCGCCGTGGCCGAGCAAAAGGAAAGCACTGATACCTCGCTCAATCTGCCGTATCTTCGCGCGCTCGCCGACGCCAGCGGGGGCAAACTCCTCGATGCCGCGGCGCTGCCTGGCATGATCCAGACCCTAGAGCGGGCCGCCGTGGCGGAAGCCACCGCTCCGCCGGTGGTGCGGCGCAAAACCATTTGGGATACCGCCCGCGTGTTTTTGCTGCTCGCCGGGCTGTTTGGCGTGGAGTGGTTTCTCCGCCGGAGATGGGGGCTTACTTAGAGCGCATTAAATGAATCAAAAGGGCGAGGGGGAAACGTTAGGATTATTCTTCCACCTGAACCGGCGATGTTCCATCCGGAGCGCCCGGTGAGGGGCCGGCAGCAGCATCCACCTCGTTCCGGTGCAGCAAGGCCATCGCCTCCAAACGCTTCTCCTGATCTTTTATGGTATTCGCCCACTCACGGGCAGCAGAGGGATCATCTTCATAAATCCTCGCCACCAGAAGGGTCGCCGCGGTATCCCGTTCTTTTCCTGGAGCGAGCTTCGCAATCCATGCCGAGGCCCCTTCGCTGTCTTCCTTGACCCATTCCTGAACAACCGCCGGCAGCACTTCATCCCGAATAACGCCCCCGGATAAGCCGGTCATCCATTCCCTTGCCGCGGGCAAGTCGTCCGCTGCCAGTGAGGAGGCCAGCGCCCGGGCCGTCGCGGCCAGTTCGCGGGGATCCTGAGCGGAGCGCAGGAGCTTCGTGAACTCCGGCAGCGCGGATTGCGGGTCGTACCAGGCAGTCCGTTCGAGGACCCATCCCTTGACAGACATTTGGCCGGGCCCGGTATATGCTTCGGCCCATTCGCGGGCTGCGGCGGCATCCTTGCGTCTCCATTGCTCCAGCGCTGACCGGACCTTTTCATAGCCCTTTTCGCTGGAGGGTAATTTAGCCAGAGCATTCAGTGCCTGGCCGGGATTTTCGTCCAGCATGCGTTGCAGGACTTCGGCCTCGATGTATCGGGAGCGGGATTGTATGCCGGGTATTGGATCCGCCTTGTCCGGCTCAGACGTAAGGAAGGCACTCATCAATTTCGCCCTGGCATCAGGATCGAATTGCGAAAGCCGGAAGCTCAGCAGGTCCAGCGCATAAAGCGAGCGATTGATATCAAATCTCTCGTGAGACTCAGACTCAACGGAACTGAATATCCGTTTCAAGGCGGCGGCTGCCTCCTGGGCCGAACTCTCATCCATGATCAGAAACAGTTGCTCCCACTCCATAGGAGTGCGCCGGGCCTTTCTGGAATTGCCATCGCGCAGAAATGACACCAGCCATTCCGTCGCATGGCCTTCTGCAAAAGGACGCGCTCCCGCGAATACCGGGGAAGCCTTCGCCGTCGCCGTGGAGTCCGTTGCGGTTTTGATTCCGGTCCCCTTTGAGGTGCCGGCGGTCAGCCCCGTTTTTCTTTCCGGGACGTGGTCGCCTTCCGGCCTTCCCAGCCAGTAACCGGCACCGAGCAGCATTGCGCCGGCGGCGAGGAAGAGGAGCGTCCGTTTCATACAGGCGCGGCGAGTATAGCCGCATTTTTTCCGCTGCCGATGAAAATCAGCCCTTTCCTCCGCGACCGGAAAAACCCGTGGCAATCCCCCGGGAACGCGGTAATTCATGCGGGCTAATGCCAGCCAAAAAGAAGATTGCCCCTCCTGCCGCCCCCGCTCCTGCGGGCAAGGCACCCGCTAAAAAGAAGACTGCCGCCAAAAAAGCCCCGGCCAAAAAGACGGTGCCGGCAGCGCCTGCCGCCTTTGAAGGGGAAGTATTCGCACGCAAGGCGGCAGCCTTTGCAGAGGACAAGAAGGCGGAAAATATCACCATTCTGGACGTGCGCGGCATTTCCATGGTGACGGATTTTCTCGTCATCTGCGATGGCTCTTCGCTCCCGCACCTGCGCGCCATTCGCAATGAAATCGCCGACCGGATGCGCGAGGAGCACAAAGTGAAACCCTTTGCCGCCCACGGCGTGGCGGACAGCGGGTGGATGCTCCTCGATTTCGGCGATGTGGTGGTACACATTTTCCATTCGGAGAAGCGCGCCTTCTATGCGCTGGAGGATTTGTGGAACGATGCGCCGAGGCTGATCTAAGGCGAACCGGCTTTCCCGTTTCCATGCGCGTCATCGCCATCGATCCCGCCC
>DATAIE010000679.1:0-13697 GCA_036262875.1 Verrucomicrobiales bacterium | reverse complement strand
ATCCAGAGGAAGCGGCACGCGAGTCCATTCAGCGTCCCGCCATCGCTGTTGCCATGAATCCCGCGATGAACGTCGACGCTGTCGAGCATGCGTTGGGAGAAGAGGAGGAGACGGAGCGAATCGCTGATCGCATTTATTGGGAACCATTGAAGAAACAACTCGAACAACTTCGACACCGGCAGCATGACTAGTACCCTCCCGGCCACGCAGTTTCACAACGATGCCGACCGCCTCGCTGCGGATCTCACCCACCGGCAGCGGATCCAGATTGCGATGGGAAAATACCACGCCGCCCGGGGCCCCCGGCAGGCAGCGTTCCGCGACTGGCAGGAGGCCCGGCAGACGGCGGCGGAGACGAAATGGGCGGCCTTGAATGAACTGCACACGCACCTCGAGCAGTTCGAACGGCAGGCCACCGCCCGCGGCACCCAGGTTCACTGGTGCAGCACGGGAGAAAAGGCGCGCGATGTGATCGTAGACATCATCCGCCGGCACGGGGCACAGCGCATTGTGAAGTCGAAGGTGATGACCTCCGAAGAGATTCACCTCAATCAATTGCTCGAAGAACTGGGCTTCAGCGTGGTGGAAAGCGATCTCGGGGAATACATCCAGCAGTTGAAAGGCGAGCGCCCCTATCACTTTGTCTTTCCCTGCATGCACCTCAGCCGCGGCGAGATCAGCGACCTTTTTCAGAACAAACTGGGCTCGGCTCCCACGAATGATCCTGAAGAACTGACCATGATCGCCCGGCGCGTGCTGCGCCAAAAATACCTGGAGGCGGACATCGGATTCACCGGCGCCAATTTCATCGTGGCGGAAACGGGAATGATCTCCATTACGGAAAACGAGGGGAACGCACGGCTCTCAGGTGCCCTGCCCCGTGTGATGATCACCCTGGTCGGAATTGAGAAAGTGGTGCCGCGTCTCGCCGATCTCGCGCTCTTCCTTCCAATGCTCGCCACGGCGGGCACCGGACAGCCGCTGACTTGTTATAACACTGTCTACGGGGGACCGAGACAGCCCGGCGAAGTGGATGGGCCGCTGGAGTGGCACGTCATTCTGCTCGACAACAATCGCACGGCCCTGCTGGCCGATCCGGAACAGCGCGACGCGCTGCATTGCATCCGCTGCGGCGCTTGTTTGAATGTGTGCCCGGTTTTCAAGAATATCGGCGGACTGAGCTACGGCACCACTTATCAGGGCCCCATCGGCAGCGTCATCACTCCGCATTTTCGCGGACTGCAGCGTTGGAAACACCTGTCGGGTGCCTCCTCTCTGTGCGGTGCCTGCACCGCGACCTGCCCGGTGAAGATCGATCTCCATCACCACCTGCTCCAAAACCGCCGCAATGCGGTCCGGCAGAAACGCGGGCGGGCGGAAGGCCTTTTGTGGCGGGGATTCAGTTTCATCATGAACCGGCCGCGGCTCTACCGGGCGGGGTTGAAAATGGGCCGTCTGTTTCAACCGCTGCACGGTCTGGTGAAAGGAGGAGCGCTTGATCCCGCCCGCAAATGGACGATGTCCCGTGACCTCCCCGCCGTTGCCCCGCAGTCGTTCCGCGACTGGTGGAAGCGGCGTCCGAAATCATCCCCTCCCTCAATCACCCCACCGACCCTCCCATGAGCTTTCCCATCCGCAGCCCGCGCGCCCAAATCGGCGGCATTTACGTCCTCGCCCGTATCCTCGATAAAATTCGTCTGAACGCTGAGGGCAAACTGCCCGCCGGATATCACGTCGGCATTATCCCCGGAAACCGTACATTCGACGATCGCGTGTGCAAATTCCTGCATGTGGACTTCGACGCCCTCGTCACCCGCGTACTGGAGGGAGGCACGGATGACGAGATTCTCGAATGGTGCTTTGCCTCCGGTCGCAAGCCCACCGCAGAGGAAATCGAAATCTGGAACGGCTTCATGAGTAAACGGGGGTGGCGCGACTGGGAGCAGTCCGGTTTTGACAAGTCCCGCGCCGATGCCGGGTTCGCCGGACGTGAAGACATCCAATGCTACTTCGACCTCATGGACGCAGAGGAGGGGCGCGCCGGGTGAGCGACCGCGACGCTATTCTCTCACGCATCCGCGAAGCGCTGTCGGTCGTTGCGCCTCCTCCTGGTTCGCATGATTCACGTCCGCTTACCAGCGCACGCGTGGCCGCGACGGAGGCGAAAGCCTGGCTGCCTGCGACGGGTGACTCGCCGGAGGACTGGCTCTCTCTGTTTCAAAGAAACTCGACTGAGCTGAAAACAGCGTTCATCCCCACAGACGATGCCGCGTCCGCTCACGCCACGCTCGCCCGTATTGCAGAGCAAGCGGGCTGGAAACGGGTGGCCACTCACGAGGGCACGCTCTCTTCTCCGGCGGCGACCGCGACCGGCCGGCCCGTCTTGACCTTGCACGAGGGATACGATGTCCGCGAACTCGAGCAATGTGATGTCGGCATCACGGAGTGCGACGCGCTGATCGCACAGACAGGCTCGGTGCTCCTCACCGCACGCAGCGGCGGGGGCCGGGCGCTTTCGGTGCTGCCTCCGCATCACGTCGTCATCGCCCGCCGCGGACAATTGGTACCGGATCTGCCGGCCGCCTATGCGCTCCTCCATGAGAAATACGGCCCGCACGGCTGGCCCGGGATGATGACTCTCATCACCGGACCCAGCCGCACCGCGGATATCGAGCGCATCCTGGTCCTGGGAGCCCACGGACCCAAACAGCTCACGGTGATTCTTTACTGACAGGCCTCACACTCGATGCCGAGGCGCCGGGCTTCCAGACTGCACGCCTGCTTTTCCTCCTCGGTATACTCTTCGGTCGAAGCCTGAGGCTCGTCTCCAACGATGCGCACCTTCTTCTTCACGTTGACGGTCGCTTTCTCGATATTCGAGGCACCCGTTGTGCGCAAATAATACGTGGTCTTCAAACCGGAGCGCCACGCTGCGCGATACATGTGGCTGAGCACTTTCAAATCGGGCGACGCCAGGAAGAGATTTACGCTCTGGCTCTGATCGATCCACTTCTGACGGCGTGCCGCCGCTGCGATGAGCCATTTGTGATCGATACCGAACGCCGTGAGATACTTCTCCTTTAGATCCGCCGGGATCTCATCGAGTTCGCTCAGTTCACCGTCGTAATACTTGAGACGGTCGAGCATGTCCTGATTCCAAAGGCCGCGGGCCTTGAGATCGCGGACGAGAAACGGATTCAGCATGGTGAAGTCGCCGCTGAGATTGCTCTTGGCGAAGAGATTTTTGAACATGGGTTCGATGCATGGCGTGGAGCCCATGATATTGGAAATCGTGGCCGTGGGAGCGATGGCCAGCACGTTGCTGTTTCGCATGCCCTGGCTTTCGATCTTTGCCCGCAGAGGAGCCCAGTCCATCCGGTGATTGCGCGGCACATCAATGGGCAGTCCGCGTTCGCGCTCCAGGAGGTCCACCGTATCCGGCGGCAGCAGCCCGCGGCTCCATTTCGATCCCTGGAAGGAGGAGTAACGTCCGCGCTCTACAGCCAGATCACTTGAGGCCTCGTAAGCGTAATAGGCCACCGCCTCCATGATCTCATCGTTGAACTCCACCGCCGCCTCGCTGGCAAACGGAACGTTCTTTTGATAGAGGCAGTTGGCCAGTCCCATGACCCCGAGCCCGATCGGACGGTGGCGGGTGTTGGCTGTCTTCGCCGCCTCCGTGGGGTAGAAGTTGATGTCGATGACGTTGTCCAGCGCCCGCACAGCGACGCGCACCGTGTTGCGGAGTTTCTCGTGATCGATGTTCCCTTTCGCGTCGAGATGGTTTTCGAGAATGATGGACCCGAGATTGCAGACGGCGGTTTCCTCCGCGCTCGTGTTCAGCGTGATTTCCGTGCAGAGATTGCTGCTGTGAATCACTCCGCAGTGATCCTGCGGGCTGCGCACATTGCAGGGATCCTTGAAGGTGATCCAGGGATGACCAGTTTCGAAGAGCGCCTTCAGCATTTGCTTCCACAACTCGATCGCCGCCACTTCCTTGCCGAAGATTTCCCCGCGGCGGGCCATCTCTTCATAGTGAGCGTAACGCAGTTCGAATGCGCGACCATAGAGGTCATGCAAATCAGGAGTCTCGTTGGCGCGGAACAGAGTCCAGTTCTGCCGGCTTTCCATGCGCTTCATGAACAGGTCCGGAATCCAGTTCGCGGTGTTCATATCGTGGGTCCGGCGGCGCTCGTCACCGGTGTTCACCCGCAGAAGCAGAAAGTCCTCGATGTCATTGTGCCACGTTTCCAGATAGGCACAGCCGGAGCCCCGGCGCTTCCCGCCCTGATTTACGGCGATGAGCTGATCGTTGTGAAGCTTGAGGAAGGGAATTACACCCTGGCTTTCACCGTTCGTGCCTTTGATGTAGCCTCCCGTACCGCGCACGGACGTCCACGAGCCGCCCAGGCCGCCCGCCCACTTGGAAAGGAACGCATTTTCCGCGATCCCCCGCAGCATGATGGACTCGATGCTGTCGTCCACCTTGTAGAGATAGCAGGACGAAAGCTGACTGTGATGCGTGCCGCTATTGAAGAGCGTGGGCGTGGATGAACAGAACCGGCGGCTCTTGTAGAGTTGATAGAGCCCGATGATGTGCTCCGTCCGCGCCGCCGATTTCTCCCCTACAAACAGCCCCATCGCCACCCGCATCCAGAAAAGCTGCGGCGTCTCCAGCCGCCGGTGCTTTTTCTGCGTCTTGTCTACGAGGAGATACCGGTCGTACAGCGTTTGGATGCCGAGAAAATCGAACTCGAAGTCAGCGGTGGGATCGAGCGCCGCCGCGAGTTTATCCAGTTCGAAGTCGATGAGTTTCGGGCTGATGCGGTCAATCTCCACGCCGCGCTGCAGGTTGCGTTTGAAGGTGCGGCGGTGGAATTCACCCAGTGCCGGCAGTCCATCGGTCACGATATTCCAGTCCAGCACTTCCTCATAGATGAACGTCAGCAGGATGCGGGCGGAAAACTTGGCAAAGTCCGCATCGCGCTCGATGAGCGCCTTGGCATTGAGGATGATCGTCCGGTTCAAATCCTCCAGCGTCATCTCCGGGAACAGCGAACGGCGGAGTTCCGTCTCGATGTGCTCGCCGGTCAGGCACAGGTCCAGCCCCATGCGGGCAAACTCTACGCGCTTCCGCAGGTCGAGGCCGTCCCACAGGAATGTCTCCCCGTCGTCGCGCTTCACCAGGATCATGCTCTCCTGGCGGTCGATCGCCTGCAGGCGCACCTCCTCCTCGGACTTGGCCCGCACATCGGCACGGTGGGCGCGGTAAATGACGTACGCCGCCGCCACTTTGTAGTGGCCGCTCCTCATCATTTCCTCCTGCACGAGGTCCTGCAGTTCCTCGATGCCGATCATCTGGATGCCTTCCTGCTGAATCCGTTGCGTGACGGTAGTCGCGATATCGACCGCCGGTGCGCTGTCCATCTGCTGGGAGAGAAACGCCTTGCGAATGGCAATCTCCACCTTGTTGCGGTTCCAGTTCACCACCTGACCGTTCCGCCGGATCACCCGGCAGGTCATGGGGCTTGATGAATTGAGCTGGAACATGTCGCTCTCCTCATTCGAGGAGCCGTCCGGTTGATACCGGGTTACGATGCTGCGGGCAAGATCGTAGGCATTGTTCCGGATCAGTGCACGCTCGATGATTCTCGTCACCTCGCCCGCCGATACCGGGGAGCGCTCGTCTTCGCCGTTGCCGCGGGATTTGACTGCCAGCTCCCCGGACACCATCTGGGCAATCTGCGAAACCAGCCGGCGGTTTTTGTCCGTAAAGATTTCGTTTTCCTGCCGTGAAAGCATCAGGTCCGTGAGCGCCTCACCGATGATGGTGGCAATGTCTCCGGCGGTGAAGCTTTTCTGCTCTCCGTGATCCAGGACAGGAATCCGCGGGGCCGGCTGCGGCAGCACCGACTCATCCGCCCAGTTGTAGCGCGGCTTGGACTCCGGCCGGGAGCGCACGAAGGCTTTGAGCTGAATGTCTTCCTCAATGTGGTTTTTGCCGATCATGTGTTGGTGGCGTGGGTTGAGTTCTGGTCGAGGGAGGAACGGGGGAAGAAGAGGGTATCAGGAATTACGATTGGAAACGGTCAAGCGGTGTCCGGAAGGATGGACTACAAATCATCGTCGTTTACCGGGTGCAGTGAGGAGGCTTTTTGGTAATCCGTCACTTTCGTTTCGAAGAAATTCGACTCTTTCCGGCTGTCCATGATCTCCGCCAGCCAGGGCAGCGGGTTGGTAATGGGGGCGTTCAACGGCTCCAGTCCCACCCCTTCCAGGCGGCGGTCGGCAATGTAGTCGATGTAGGTCAGAAATTCATCCAAACTCAATCCGACGCTGTTCACCGGCAAACAATCGCGGATGAAATCCTTCTCCAGCGCCACCCCTTCACGCATCAGGTCACGCAGTTCCTCGCGGAACTGGGGCGTCCAGATTTCCTTGTTCTCCTCCACGAGGTCCATGAAGAGATTCCGGAAAACTTCGATGTGATTGCTCTCATCCCGCAGGGTGTAGCGGAACATTTGCCCGATCCCCGGGAATTTGTTTTGGCGGTAAAGGCTCAGGATCATCCCGAACAGCCCGTAAAACTGCGTGCCCTCCATGCACTGGCCAAACAGGAAGATATTCTTGGCGAGCAGCTTTTTGTTTTCCACCACGGTCAGGTCCAGGTCCCGGCGCAGCGCCCGGCTGATCCGGGAGACAAATTCGTTCTTCCTCAAAATGCTCGGGATTTGTTCGAACATCGCTTCGCACTCGTGCGGGTTGATCCCGAGACTGGAGATCATATAGAGGAGACTGTCCGCGTGGATGTTCTCCTCGTGGGCATGCCGGCCCAGAACGAGTTTCAGTTCCGGCGCTGTCACCAGGCCCCGCACCACGTGCTGGATATTATCGCCGACGATCCCCTCCGCGGCGGAAAAATACCCGATCCCCATGCGGATGATCCAGCGCTCGTTGTCCGTAATCTGATGTCCCTGCCACTGCTGGATGTCCGTTTGCATCTGGATATCCTCCGGCTCCCAGTGATTCGCCTTCATGGTCCGGTAGAGGTCATAAGCCCACTGGTACTTCAGCGGCAGCAGGTTGAACGCCATACTGTCACGCCCGTTGATCACCCGTTTCGCATTAAATGCGGCTTCCGCCTTGTCCCGGTCGAGGACGAATGTTTTCTTGCCGACGGTGAAGGTCACATCCATAAAATTTCTGGTCGTGTTTGAGTTGTTGAGGTTCCCGGTTTAATCGGATTTGATTCTTAAAAACTAGAAGGGCTGAAATTTTCTCAGGTTTTCCGTCTCGATTTCTGGATTTTCTGGCGTTGCCCGTCGGTTATTTGGAAATTATAGGCTTTGCGCGGGATTTGGAATTCAACCCCAACATCTTGTTGAGCGGGGGCGACGATACACAACATTCTGTGGTCCGGGCAAGTAAAATCTCCATTTTCCCATAGAATTTCCGTGCGCAAAAGCCATGCCGGAGACCACCCAGGAGAAGTAAAGATACTTAAAAATTCTAGTTGATTTGAACTCTCAGTTCCAGGATGCCTAATTTATTAAGGAATGTCTAAGCCGCGGTGGCTGGAGGGCCTGAAAAATGGGGCATGGCGCGTTTTGTGCAAAGGAAAGGCCTGATTTTTCAAGGCCTCCGCTTCCCCCCTCCGCTGACTCCTAACAGACCTGCCGCGGTTAGGGTTTCGTGCGCCCGGGTCCCGCCAGCACGGGAGGCGGCAGGGCGGAAGTTGAAAATCCCGGCGTCAAATGCTACCTGACGTTCATGAGAGTGATTTGGACGGTCTGCCGTGAAGCTTGTCTGCTGTGAAAGAGTCCTCTGACAGCGCCCAGGACGGAGAAGCCCTCCCGGTCGATGAATATTCCACACGGGTGGAGGGGTCTACTCCCTCTCCGCCCTCCGCAGGCCGCCCCCTGCCGGTGGTGGAGGGCTATGAGCTTCTTCGGGAACTGGGGCGTGGTGGCATGGGGGTCGTCTACGAGGCGCGGCAGCGCACGCTGAACCGGAAAGTCGCCCTCAAAATGGTGCTTTCCAGCGAACACGCCGGGGAGCGGTTCCTTGCCCGTTTCCTGGCCGAGGCCAAAATCGCCGCGGCTCTCCAGCACTCAAACATCGTCCATATTCATGAGCTCGGAGAAACGATGGGCCTCCCGTATATCGCGATGGAGTTTGTCGACGGCTCCAGCATGGCGGACCGGGTGCGCTCTCTGGGAGACGACTTCCCGGCGGTCGCGGGATTTTTCGAGAAACTGGCCCGCGCCACCCAGTGGGCGCACCAAAATTTGGTCGTTCACCGCGATCTCAAACCCGCCAACGTCCTCGTGGGCCGGGATGGAGAACCGAAAATCGCCGACTTTGGCCTGGCCAAACAATTCGGAGAGGCCGCGGAACACGCGGCGCTGACGCGTTCCGGAGAACAAATGGGCACCCCCGCTTACATGGCACCGGAGCAGGCCTTTCCCGACCTGGGCACTGCCGGTCCTGCGGCGGACATCTATTCGCTGGGGGTGATGCTCTACGAGGCCCTCACCGGCAGGGTGCCCATCAATGGCGGCAGCCATGCGGAAATGCTTACGCTGCTGAGGACTGAGGATCCTCCCTCTCCCGCGGCCCTCCGACCGGGTCTGCCGGAGGATCTCGGGACGATTTGCATGAAGTGCCTTCGAAAGAAGTCGCGTGAGCGCTATGCGAGCGCGGGAGAACTCGCCGATGACCTGCGGCGCTTCATCAACGGGGAACCCATTCTCGCCAAGCCTCCGTCTCCCGTCACCGCGGCCTTTCGCTGGGTGCGCCGTCACCGTTTCGCAACGGCGGCATTCAGCACCGTCCTGACGGCGGCAGCGGTGGCGCTGGGAGTGAATGCTTATCTGTCGGCAAAACAGACGGAACGGGAAGCGGAAGCAGAACGGAAGCGCGCCGGGTATGAATACCTCCACGTGCGGGAATACACCGAGACCTTCGCAAACTTTGTCCGCCGCCATGGCCAGTACGTCGGATTCGGCGCACCCTTGACGCCGGAACAGCAGGCGCACCGCTCTTTTTCCTATCAGATTGTCCGGGAGGGCCGGGAAGGCCGGTGCCTCCGGATGTCTTATGTCAGTTCCGCCGGCAAACCGTTTTGGGTTTGGGCCACGGCGGATGTGCTCGCCCCGGGTCTCCTGGAGGGCGTGCCCAAGCACCGGTTGCCCTGCGTTTTTGAACTTCGCTACACGGCGGACAACAGAGTGAGTGAGGAGCGGCTCATCGATGCCTCGGGTCAGTTGCAGGCCCGGCTGCGATACACTTATCCGGAAGGTTATGAGCCCGGGAAAGCCCAGAAGGATTTCATCCAGGCTGATTTCGTTGACGAATCCTCCCGCCCTTTGGAGACGCCGTCCGGCCTGTCCTCTCTGCAATTCCAGCGGGACAGCGCCGGTCGTGAGCAGCGCCTGCTTTATTCGGATACCCGCGGAATTCCCAGAAAGGATAAATTCGGTGCCGGCGGGATGGAAATCAAATACGACGCCCAGGGCCGGACGGAGGAAGTCGTTCTGCTCAACGAAAAGGGAGAACCGGCCCCCAACAGCGTGGGCCGCGCGATCATGCGAATGAAATGGGATGACCGGCAGATCCTTGTCTCCCGCGCCTGTTTCGATCTGGAGGGACGGCCAGTCGCTGTCGAAGGCGTTCACCTGACCAATATTGAAAATCATTCCTGGGGAAACCCGGTCACGATCCGGTTTTTCGACACGGACGGTAAAACACCGGCGGGCACCTTCAGCAACGGAGCCGCAGGTCCCACGCTCCTTCAGTGGACTCTCGATGACGCGGGTTTTCCTCTTACCTTTACCAGTTCCGGTTACAATACGAAGCGAAACGGCTTTGCCCGTTTAGTCACCAGCAACGAATGGGCAAAAGACACCGGTCTGCACAGCACCACCAGTTGCCTCAACGACGATGGAACACCCGTCCGCGGGGGCGGCGGATGGCAATCTCAACAGGACTGGACGGATCCTGCCGGTCACGTTCTGCGCACTGTCAGGGATGGCTATGATGCCAGGCCCCCCTTCCGCACCCGCGAGATCGAGACCGCCGAATGGAGTGCCCGCGGAGACAAACTCCGGACAACGGTGAAATATGAGGGCTCGGATGGTCAGCCTGCCATGGAACCGGTGACAAAAGCCTCTGAAGTAACAAGGGAATTCGATGCCGCGGAAAGGGTCATCCACTCCACGCACCTGATCCCGGGCACAAGCGGCCTTCCCTACTCCCGCATGGTCATCGAAAACGAGTGGAAAAAAGACATCGCCTCGGATGCCCGCCGTTTTCCAGGTCTGAACCCTGACAATGCAGGCTCTGATACCGAGACGGGCATTACCGCCGGCCGCCGTTCGGTGAGCCGCATCCAGACTGCTCTCAAGGGTGCTAAAATGGTGCGTAAGTCCGCACATTACCAGAACGCAGCCGGCGGGCCCGCGCCCTCACCAAAGGGCAACACGGGCTGGATTCGGGAGTTCGATGAAAACGGTTACGCCGTCAGGGAAACCCACACTGGATTCGCATCCGGTTACCCGTTCGTCAGTATCGTGATCACCACCGCATGGAATTCCGGCTACAAGGGACATACAGACACCTGGCGATACTATAACGCCGCAGGGGAATCCGTCCGGAATAAAGAGGGCTATCGGGAGTTCATCGAGGAGTTGGATGACAAGGGGCGCCTCACGCGTGAAACCAAAACCGGATTTGACGAAGCGGCGGTGCTCTACGCAAAAGAAGTCACCGAATACTCTGACTACAGTGGAGAGGTCTACCGCCGGCGTTCTTATCAATACTTCGACGCTGCCGGTCAGCGCGTGCGCTATCAAGGGGATTACATGGATTACGTCGAGAGCTTCGACGGGAAAGGCAATCCGCTGCTCATTGAAGTATCCGGCTACAACCCGGAGAAGTGTTCCTGGGCGAGCCAGACCACCCGTCTCGAAACCTCCGCCGATGGCACAACCCTAACCTATATCCGGGCGTGGAAGGATGCCGCCGGCAAACCCGCACGGGGAAGCTACGGTGAACTGGAATCCCGGGAGGTCTTTGCCACTGCCGACGACCACCGGATCGCCAGCATCGCATCCGGCTTCGACGAAGCGACTCACGGTTTTGTTACCCGTACGATTCATTTCGCCGGCAAGGACACCGTCGAGTCTCTTGAATATGTCGACAGCAAAGGCCGGCCGGTTACCAGCCTGCGCCCCTTCATCGCCCGGGTGAATCCCGGCGGGCCCGCCGCCGGCCTCAAGCTTCAGCCGGGAGACCTCATCCTGTCTTATAATGGCGTCCCTCCCTCGGACTCTTTCGATTTCAGTTCATCCCACAAACTCACCGGCGGCACCATGGAGATTCTCCGAAACGGAAAACGCCTGAAGATCGACCACGTTCCGCCAGGCAAACTGGGGGTGACGCTGGAGGACCGGGTCTATGTCCCGTAGGCCGGTATCATGGCGTTCCGTAGGGGATTCGACGATGCGCCGAAGCAAGGTAGATGGCTGCTTCCAACCTTTCACATTCCCCGATAAACCCGGTGGAATTTCCGCGTAAGTTTGGCTTATTACCCGCTACCCGTTAGTTCCTCATCTCTCCCAACGCCATGAACCAGTTTTCTCAATACGCCAACCGTCTCGGCCGCCGTGGATTTCTCCACGTCGGGGCCTGCACCGCTCTCGGACTTTCCCTCGGCGACTTCTTCAAGATGAAGGCCAGGGCGGACCAGAAGAACTACGCATCGGTCGAGGGCAAGGCGAAGAGCATCATCCACATCTTCCTCCCTGGCGGTATGGCCCACCAGGAAAGCTTTGACCCGAAGCCGCTCGCGCCGCCGGAATACCGTGGCCCTCTCGGCGTGGTCAATTCCAAGGTCGAAGGAATCCAATTCGGCGAACTCTGGAAGAAAACCGCAGCCGTCGCGGACAAACTGGTCGTCTGCCGCAGCATGACTCACGGGGAAGCCGCCCACGAGCGCGGCACGCACAACATGTTCACCGGCTACCGTCCGAGCCCTGCCCTGCTCTATCCGAGTTTTGGGTCGGTGGTTTCCCACGAATTTGGCAGCCGCAACAATCTCCCGCCCTACGTCTGCATTCCGGGCCAGCCGAATGAGTTCGCCGGCTCCGGATACCTCAGCAGCGCCTACGGACCGTTCAGTCTCGGTGCCGATCCAGGGAACGGAAACTTCAAGGTTCAGGACCTTGCTCTGCCGGGCGGGATCACGGAAAGCCGTTTCACCCGCCGCCGCGGGATTCTCGACGGGATCGACAATCACTTCAAGGCGATCGAAAAATCCGACGCGCTCAACGCGATGGATACCTTCTACCAGGACGCCTATAAGCTCATCAGCAGCCCTCAGGCCCGCGATGCCTTCGCGCTCGAAAAGGAGAACGACAAGATGAAGGACTCCTATGGCCGCAACGAAGCCGGGATGCGTCTCCTCATGGCCCGCCGTTTGGTGGAGTCCGGAGTGCGTTTCGTTTCCCTCACCTACGGAGGCTGGGACCACCACGACAATATCAAGGGCGCCATGGAGGGCCAGGTGCCAAAGTTCGACCAGGCCTACGCCCGTCTCATTACCGACCTCAGCGAACGCGGCCTGCTCGACAGCACCCTCGTCATGGTGTCGTCCGAATTCGGGCGCACACCGAAGGTCAACAACACGGGTGGCCGTGACCACTGGCCAAAAGTGTTCAGCGTTCTCCTCGCCGGCGGCGGCTTGAAGAAGGGCATTACCTACGGCTCCTCCGATGCTCTCGGCGCCGAACCCGAAAACGACCCGCTCGAAGTGGGCGACCTCGCGTTCACCATTTACAACCAGCTCGGCATCAATGCCGACAAGGAGCTCATGGCCCCCGGCGACCGCCCCATCGAAATCGTGGGCGAAGGCAAGGTGGTCAATGACCTCATTGCCTGACCGGCCAGGTTTGGATTCAAAGACAAAAGGCGAGCCCGGACAGCCGGGCTCGCCTTTTCAGTTGGTGCCGATTGATTTTCAGCCCTCGGCGAAATCGCTCATCGTCCGCAGAATAATCGCCACGGAGCAGGCTCCGGCGTCCGGGAAGCCGACCGATTTTTCACCCAGTGTTTTCGCGCGCCCCAGGGTGGCGATCATTGCCTTGCTCGCGTCGCGCCCGGCCTCTCCGGCCAGTGCGACGGCATCCATGGCTTCTGAGAGAGGGAGGGCGGTCACTTCGGCTGCCTTTTCCGCAGCGGGGTGGAGAGCATCCACCATGGTCTTGTCGCCGGGTTTCGCTTTGCCCCGGTTCGTGACCCCGTCACAGGCTGCCCGCAGAAAGGCGGCGTAGCCCGCGGCGTCCAGTTGGCTGACTCCCGCGAGGCTCTTGCCTCCGTCCCGGAACAGGGTGCCGAAAATAGCTCCGCTCGCCCCGCCCATGGACGAGATCATCGCCATTCCTGCCGCGCTGAAGAGTTTATCGATGCCGTCCGCACCGCTCATTCCGGCCAGCTTTTCCTTCACCGCGGAGAAGCCGCGCTGCATCCCCAGCCCATGATCTCCATCGCCCAGATTACGGTCGGCCTCGCTGAGGTAGGGCTCGTTGGCAATAATGGCATCGGACACGGCGAGCAGCATCGATTTGACTTCGTCCGGAGTGAGGGAGGCTTTGGGCATGACGTATTGGGAGTTGCAGGGTAAAGGGGGCGCTACAAAG
>DATAIE010000678.1:0-12358 GCA_036262875.1 Verrucomicrobiales bacterium | reverse complement strand
GGTCTCGTTTGGCACCTCTCTTCCGGAAGCGCGCATCGTGCAGGATATTGCGGGGCATACGCTGCGCACCATCCAGCAGGCGGAAGCCGCCGGAGGCTGGGCGGCGCTGCCGGAGAAGGACCTCTTTGAAATTGAATACTGGGACCTGGAGCAGGCCAAGCTGCGCAAGGCACCGGCTCCAAAGCCCCTCCAGGGAAAAGTGGCGATCGTCACCGGAGCGGCGGCAGGCATTGGCCGCGCCATCGCGCTGGCGCTTCAGGCACAGGGGGCCGCAGTGGTGGGTATGGACCTCAATCCGGAAACACCCCAGCGTCTCGGCGGGCTGGACGGACTGACGGGCAAGGTGATCAACCTGACCGACTATCCTGCGGTGCAGGCCGCCGTGGAGGAAGTGGTGCGCACTTATGGAGGCCTGGACATTCTGGTGAGCAATGCCGGCATCTTCACCGCGGGAGCGAACTTCGAAGACATGGACCCAGTCAACTGGGCAAAGAGCATGGAGGTGAACCTGACCAGTCACATGCGCCTGCTGCAAAGCTGCGTGCCGTTCCTGAAGCTCGGCGTGGACGCCACGGCCATCTTTGTGGGCAGCCGCAACGTGAAGGCTCCCGGCGCCGGCGCGGGCAGCTATTCCTGCGCGAAGGCCGCCGTCACCCAGCTTGTCAGGGTGGCCGCGCTGGAACTGGCTCCCGCAGGAGTGCGAGTGAACATTATCCACCCGGATGCAGTCTTTGACACCGAACTGTGGACGCCGGAAGCGCTGGCCCGGAGCGCTCAGCGCTATGGAGTCACCGTGGAGGAATACAAGACCCGCAACCTCATGAAAACCGAAATCAAGAGTGCCGATGTCGCGGGAATGGTCTGCGGGATGGCCGGGCCGCTCTTTGGAAAAACCACCGGCGCTCAAATCCCGGTGGACGGCGGCAATGATCGCGTGATTTGATCCGCGCCCTTCCCTCCACCACGATGAACGCAGCGCCGCCAGCCCCCGCGAGCCTGCCAAACCTCCGGGACTTCCCGGACCGGTTGCCTGCGATGCTGGTAAAAGAGCTGAGGCAGGGCATGCGCGCGCCGCTGTTCATCACGCCGTTCATCGTCGTCCACCTCGCTGCGACGCTCGCCATCGCGCTCGAATACAAAAACGGCAGCGGGCGGGATTTGAACTCTCCGTTCTGGATCGTGACCTTCCTCGTCGTGGGGGTCATCATGCCGCTGCGGGGATTTTCCGCACTGCGGGAGGAATGCGACGGAGGAAATTCCTCCCTGCTCATTCTCAGCGGGCTCACGCGGTGGCAGATTGTCAGGGGGAAGTGGCTCGTGCAGATCGTGCTCAGCGGGCTGACGTTTGTCTCCCTCATGCCCTACATGCTGGTCCGCTACTTTCTGGGAGGCTTCGAACTCATCCCGAATATCCTCCTCGCGGGCGATGTGCTGATGATGTCTGCCGGAGTGAGCGGATGCATCATCGGGGCATCGGGCTACCGCGCAATGTCCATGCGCTTCATCGTGGCCGGCCTGGGAATTTTCTGGGTGGTGGCGGGTGCGGGGAGCGCGTTTACGGGCATTGATGCCCTGTCTTACGGGAGCGCCGGAGAGTCGCTGGCCATGCTGCTGGTGTATGCCTCTGCGCTTGGCGTGCAGTTGCTCTACGGCATCACCGGCATGCAACTCGGCCGGGCCCACCTCAAGCTCTACCTGCGGCCATGGGAGGTCCCTCCGACGCGGGCGGTCGTGTCACTGATGTTCTTTTTGCCCTTCATCCTTCTGGCCGGGGCCATCGGGTTGATGTTCTGGGGATTCCCGGTGGTGCTTGGATTCGTGATCTTTGCGATGTGCCGGTACGACCGCTACTGGAGCCCGGTGACTGCGACGAAAGTAAGGCCCGCCGCCGGTGATTCGTCGTCGCCGTATTAATGCCTGCCGCCGCTTGCGAATCCGCCGCTCATGGTCATTCTAAGCCATGACCGTCGCAGCCCCCTCCGTTGATCTGAGTTCCGAAATCCTCCGCCTGAAAAAGGAGCGGAACGCGGTGATTCTCGCTCACAATTATCAGGTGAAGGAGATTCAGGAACTCGCCGATTTTGTCGGCGACTCGCTGGGTCTGTCCTACAAGGCAAAAGAAACTGACGCGGACGTCATCGTATTCTGCGGCGTCCACTTCATGGCCGAGACGGCGAAGATCGTGAATCCGTCAAAGATCGTGGTGCTGCCGGATAAGGATGCCGGCTGCTCGCTCGAGCAGAGCTGCCCGGGACCGGCACTGGCGGAATACCTCCGCCGCCATGCGGACAAGAACTACTACGTCATCGCCTATATCAACTGCAGCGGCGAGGTGAAGGCGCTGAGCGATTGCATCTGCACCAGCGGGAACGCCAAACGCATCGTGGAGGCCACTCCCGCTGACCGGAACATTCTTTTCGTGCCCGACGCCAACCTCGGGTCCTGGGTGATGGAGCAAACGGGGCGCAAAATGGATCTCTGGCAGGGGGCGTGTTATGTCCACGTGGAGTTCACCCGCGACAGCATTCTCAAGATCAAGGAGCAGCATCCGGATGCGCCGGTGGTCGCCCACCCGGAGTGCACCTTTGCCGTGCGACTCCTCGCGGATGAAGTGTGCAGCACGGAAAAGATGGTGCAGTTCTGCCGCACTCATCCCTCCCCAAAGTTCATCATCGCCACGGAAAGCGGCATGCTGCACCGGCTGCGAAGAGAGTGTCCGGAAAAGGAATTCATCCCCGGCCCCACGGAGCACTGCGCCTGCGCGGACTGCCGCTACATGAAGATGAACACTCTCGAAAAGCTCTACCGCTGCCTGCGCGATCTGGAGCCGCGCGTGGAAATGCCGGAGGAACTGCGCGCCCGCGCCGAGAAGCCTCTGCTGCGGATGCTGGAATTGTCACGTTAGGTCACTGTCCCCGCCGATGCGGTATTGCCGGGCCCGGCGGAAGCGCAATGCTCGGCACATGACCCGCCGCCAGTTTCTCACCACCGGTGCCCTCGTTGCGGCTTCCGCCGCTCTCGCAAAGGCAGTGGAGCCCTTCACCAGAACCGGCAAGCCCCGCTTTCAGCTCAGCCTGGCTGCCTACTCGTTTCGCGAATTTTTCAAGGACGCGCAAAAGATGGACTACTTCAAGTTCATCGACCTCTGCGCCGACAACGACATCGCCGGTGCGGAACTGACCAGCTATTACTTCAACAAAGACGTGAGCGACGCCGATCTGCTCAAGGTACGGCGTCACGCGTTTCTCCGCGGCGTCAATGTGAGCGGCACGGCGGTGGGCAACAACTTCGCGCTGCCCGACGGACCGGAACTGGAAAAGGAAAAAGCCTACACGAAACAATGGATCGACCGCGCCGCGGTGCTGGGAGCGCCGCACATCCGCGTTTTTGCCGGAGGAGCGAAGGGGATCGATGAAGCCACCGCCAGACGCCAGGTGATCAAAACGCTGGAGGAGATGGGTGCCTACGCCGCCAGCAAGGGAATCTGGCTGGGTGTGGAAAATCACGGCGGCGTGGTGGCCACGCCGGAGGGCCTGCTGGATATCATCAAAGCAGTGAACAGCCCGGCGGTGGGGATCAATCTGGACACGGGCAATTTCCACGGAGCCGATCCTTACGCAGATCTCGCCCGCTGCGCGCCATGGGCGGTCAACGTACAGGTCAAAGTCGAGATCAAGCGCGCCGGGGCCAAAGAGGCGGAAGCCGCCGACTTGAAAAAGGTGGCCGCTCTTCTCCGCGCGGCCAATTACCAGGGCTGGGTGGCGCTGGAATATGAATCGAAACCGGACCCCTTCATCGCCGTGCCGAAGCACTTGAAGGAACTGAAAGAGGCCCTCGCGTGAGATACCGGTTTATTTGACCGGCTTGCTTTCGGTTTCCTTCTCGACGCGGGCGAACACTTCGATGGTGGCCTTTCCATTCGGGGAGTCTATCGTGCCATTGAGGTGCATTTCCATCTTCATCTTATCTGAAGGAGAGAGGCGCTTCTCATCAAGCGGCACGAGCTTTTCCGCTGTCACTTTGACGGACACACTGCTGATCTTGAAAGCGGGAGGGAGGCCATTGATGGACGAGGGCTTCATGTCGATCTTCGACTGCAGAATTCCGTGCTCCGCTCCGTCGACGGACTTCATGCCGGCCAGTTTCACCGTGCCGGACAGCTCGCTTTCCGTGACCTTGAATGGAAAATCCGGAGGGACGGACTTCGCCATGGCCTTGTTGTCGATGGACCACTCCGAACCAGCGGCCCTTGGCTTGTCAGTGCCAAAGACGACATCGTCGGTCGTATCGTTCTCGCGGTCCTTTGACATCTCCATCACGCCCTTAAGCACTTTTTCTGCGGTCTCCTCGATTTTTCCATTTGGAATCGAGAACTCCTCCTTGCCGTCTTTTCCGACTTTGGCAGTAATGACCGTGCCCGCCTTAAACGGCTCTGTCTCCGCCTCCACGCCGTTCTGGCATTTGAACGTTTCCACGGTCAACGTCACCTTCAGCGGCTTGCCGTGCGGACTGATCTCCAGCACTTCGAGGATGCCGGAAAAATCGCCCCGGAAATCCTCGGCGTTTTCGTCGAGCTTTCGTTTGCCGACGGAGACCTTTCGCGACTGCTCACTGGAAATCTTGAAATGCTCATGCGATTTGTCCCCCACACTGGGAGGGCGATGCAGCTTCAGCGTGTAGGTTTTCGCCTCTTCAGCAGTCGCGCGGGAGGGAAAAACGAATCCGGCGGCAACCAACAGTGATAGAAGGAACGTTTTCATGATGCCTCCCGTTATACCCCGGCGGCCCGCGCCTCAAGAAAATTACCATTCTCATTTCCGCCAGGCTGCAACCCGCCTTGTTTCCCTTTCAAAGCCGATTACCTCCCACTCATGAAAACCATTCTCCGCGTTCTCCCCTGGCTGCGCCGTTATCCCGGCATGGCCGGCGCGCAACTCCTGTGCGCCATTCTCGGCACCCTCGTGGTGCTCGTGCCGCCAAATGCGGTGCGCGGAATTGTGGATGACGTCATCGATGGGCACCATCGCGATCACCTCATCCCCTGGGTCATTGCAGCAGCCGTTGCATGGCTCGCGCGCGATCTGCTCAATGGTATTCGCATCGTCCTGAACAACACGCTGGAGCAAAATGTGATCTTCGACATTCGCAGCGACCTCTATCGCAAGCTGCAATCGCTGCCGCTGCCGTGGTTCGACAAGAAACCCACCGGCGATCTCATGACCACCATCGCGGAGGACGTCACCGCGATGGAGCGCGTGCTCATCGACGGTGTCGAGCAGGGTCTCATCGCCATCCTGCAAATCATCAGCGTGGGGTGCTGCATGTTTTGGTTCAATCCGGGGCTCGCAGCCGTCACGCTCATCCCTCTTCCCCTCCTCGCGATAGGCGCCCTTTATTACACCCTGACCGCGCGGGGGCGTTATAAAGAGGTCCGCAAAGCCACGAGCGAAATGAATTCCCTGCTGCACGACAACATCAGCGGTATTCGTCAGATCAAGACCTACAGCATGGAGGCGGAGGAGCATACGCGCTTCAACTCTTTCAGTGACCGGCTCCGCAGATCGACTCTGAAAGTCATGCGTGCCTGGGCTCTTTACAATCCCTCCATGGCATGGATCGCCGCCCTTGGAACGGTGCTGGTGCTCTTTTTCGGAGGTCGCGCCGTATTGGATGGCGAATTAACCAAGGGTGCTTTCACCGCCTTCTTTTTTCTGGTGCCGCTGTTCTACGATCCGGTGAACAAGCTGCATCAGCTCAATCAGATCCTTCAGGCGGGGCGGGCCGCAGGAGACCGGGTTTTCGATATCATGGATGCCGTACCGGAGGACAACGCCTCCTCCGGTGAGAAACTCCGGATCACGCGCGGCCATGTCGTTTATGACGATGTGCGTTTCACCTACAGCGGCAAGCATGCCACTCTTCAGGGGGTCAGTCTCGAAGCTCGGCCTGGTCAGGTCGTGGCTCTCGTCGGTCCCACCGGCGCGGGAAAGAGCACTATCATCAATTTACTCACCCGCTTCTACGAATACGAAGGCGGAGCCATCACCATCGACGGCCAGGACATCCGCACCGTAAGCAAACCCTCTCTCCGCGCCGCCATCGGTTACGTAACCCAGGAGAGCTTTATGTTTAACGGAACGGTCAGGGACAATCTGGTCATCGCCAAACGCGGAGCTTCGGACGACGAGCTTTGGAACGTGCTGGAGGCGGCAAATGCCAAAGCCTTCGTTGAGCGCCTGCCGGAAAAACTCGACACCCAGGTCGGCGAGCGCGGAGTGCGTCTCAGTGTAGGCGAAAAACAGCGGCTCTCCATCGCCCGCGCGCTTCTCAAAAATCCTCCCATTCTTCTTCTCGATGAAGCGACCGCCAGCGTGGATACCGAAACGGAACGCCTCATCCAGCAGGCGCTCGAACGGCTCATGGTGAACCGCACTTCCTTCGTCATTGCCCACCGTCTCAGCACCGTGCGCCATGCGGATCGCATTTATGTGCTCAACCTTGGAAAGGTGGCGGAGGAAGGCACGCACAGCGAACTCCTCGCCCACGGGGGCCTTTATGCCGAACTCTGCCGCACCGCCTTTCTCAACGAAGCCGAAGAGACCGCGGACATGGTTGCATAAGAGTTTTTCACAGGCTACGTCACGGGGCCGTAATCTTCTTTGATTCGCTATGCAGACTCCCGAAAAGCCGTTCGTTCGTCGTCTGGGTAAATTTCTTCCGTTTTTATACGGGATTTGTCTTTATGCGTGGTTGGGGTTTCTGAGTGGGGACATGCTCTCGAGATTCACTGCCACATCTCTCCCGTCTCCTCGGGATGCCAGTGAGCTCGAAACGGTCGAAAGACTACGGGAAGAAGGACTGCGCTATGAACTGCTTTTGCGCCACGCCAATGCCCAGGAGGCAAAGTCTGCAAGTTACCGCCTTATTGGCGTGACAGCGGGCCCCTTTGTCTTTCTCATCGTTTCCGTCATCCGCGAACTTCACCGTCGCCGCAACGCTCCGCGCGTGGAAGCCGAAGCCCGTTTGCTTGAAGCTGAAAGGGAAGCGGCTTTCAAGATCCGGGCTGCCGCCGCTCGTCAGAGGACCGGGGCTCTATGGAGAAAGGACCACCCGGGCGATAAAACGGTCAGCCCCGTTTCCTGAAATCCTTCGCGGGACTGCTACCACACTTTCCACCAGGGTTTTTTCACCGGACTCTGCGTCACCGGGATTTCCTTCACCTCCCGCGTGGCGGCTGACGGCGGACGAACGGGAGACGGCCCGCAGGAAATCTCCGGGGGCGCGGCGGGCGGTGCAGAGACAGGGGCTGGCGCAACGGGGCCCGGGTCTTTGCCGGTGTAGCGGGCATAGGTCTTTGGCAGGACAGACTTCAAATCCTCATCCGTGCCCCATTCCGGACCGGAGGCGATGGAAGGCCGTGTCAGGCCGGCGTGATCCGGCATGGAATCCTCCCAGCGTGAATTCCTCGCCCGCAGGGCGCGGGCGATGACCTCCACGAGGCCCCGAGCACCGGCTTCCGGCTCCGAGTCGATGAGAGGGACGAGATCGTCCGGATGGTTGAGGGCGGCTTCAAAAACCTCCCTTCCGCGCGAAACGAACCAGTTTCGCCAGTCCTCGAACCGCTCCTCGGAGCATCCGTGCCGTGCAAGGTGCACCACGCCCCACAACGGGTTGGTGTAGAGGCGGTAGCTGTGTTCCTTCCACAAACGGTCAAAGGCGATGATTTGCTGTTCAGTGAGCACACACAGGTGTTCGAAGAGCTTTTGTTCGTTCGCGTCGCTGCTCTTATCGCGGGAGGCCCCGACGATGGTCCAGAATTGATCGGTGGTCATGGTGCTTCAGGGTAAAGGTGAACGGTTCCGGCGCTGTGGCAACCGGTGCCGGACGGCACGAAGCAGGCTGGGATTCCTGGACGAAATCCGCTGGAATAGAGATCGCCCCCTTCATTCGACTGCTTTTAACCCTGCTGCGGATACAGCTTGCCGACTCCGCGGGGAGGCGCACATATATACCTCCCCTTCCCCCGCTTTCCCATGTCCTCCACCATCACCAACCCCAAGGAGTGGCTGATTCTTCAGTGCCAGTCCTGCGGTTCACCCATGAAGGTGCGCGCCCAGGCGGCTGCGGCCACACGGGTATCATGCCCGGTCTGCCACTCACCGGTGACCGTGTCTCAAGCGGGGGCCACCCACTTTCCTGAATTTCGCGCCGACGTTCCCCAGAGCAGCCCGGAAACAACCGAGGCTGCGCGGCGCCGGATGGCGGAGGAATCCGAAGAGGATACTGAGTTCATGCCGACTCTCGGCAGTGGAGCCCGTCCCCAGCCAGATGAAATGCCGTCGCCCCGCACGGCCCTGTCCGACGAGGATTTCCTGCAGCATCTTAAGCAGACGGAAGGCGCAGAGCCCGAAAACGGCAAGCGTGTGCGCAAACGCCGGAAAAAAGTCTCCGAATCCCGCAGCGGCGGTCTCACGGACTGGAATACCGTGCTCGATGAATTGCCTGAGGCGGAAATTCTCGCGGACACGTGGCTTACCCCCGGGGGACTGCCCGAGGAGGCCATGCGCGAAGAGGAGAAAAGCATCCTCATTTCCGAAAGCGTGGAGGATGGACAAACCAAACGCCGGGTAAAACGCGTGCGCCGCCGCGCGATTTTTGGGTTCGCGCAGTTGTTCTTTCGCCGCCTCTCCTACGGGTTGAGGGTAACGATCGTGGTGATGTCTTCCATCATCGGCATCGGCGGCATGACCTACGCCGTCATCACGCTGAAGAAAAAGTTTACACCGGTGACGTTCGATGACGTCATCGAGAACCAGAAAATCGACCCCCGCATCCTGACCAGTCAGGAGGAAGGGGTGGCTCTGGATACCGTGCGGGATTTCCTGAAAGCGGAAGGAACGGAAAAAAAACTGCCGCTGGTGCGCCTGCCCAACCGGGTGCGCCCGCTAATGGAGGCATGGTATCAGAAACGTCCTGACAAATCCGTGGAACTCGGCGATCTGCTGGAGCGCGGCAAGATGCAGATGGACGGCACCTATTTCGTGAAACTGCGGGTGGACGTCAAGGAACCCGATCCCATTGATCCCGGACGGATCAAAACGGTTCCCCGTGACTTCGTCATCGAAGTCCCCGAATCCCATGAAAAGAAAGACTTCAAGGTGGACTGGGAACTGGCTGTAGACTGGCGGCCCATGAGCTTTGAGGAGTTCCGTCGCCAGCAGCCCCGGCAGGCAGTTCCCTTCCGGGTAAAGATCGAAGGCAGCGACTACTACAACCATGGTTTCCTGGACGAGAGGCGCTGGCTCGCGTGCCGCATTTATCTTCCGCTGGCCGACAACACCAAGGAGTTCCTCTTTCACGGCTACATAGATCGCCGGTCGAAAGCGTGGGAGGATCTCGCCGTCTATACGGACGGCAGCAACAACGGCTCCCTGATCATCGGGCTGCGCTACCCTGAGAACGCGGTCTCCTATGACGAAGTAATCGTCGACGGCTTAATCCACCCATCATGGATTTACACTAAAGATCTGCCGAACCCGGATACGAAACCTGAATCCAGGTGAGCCGGCCCCACAGGTCCCGCACCCTCCCCTTGCAATGGCGAATAAGCAGCAACCGACTCTTGAGCCACCGGCGGCAGGAGCCACTCAGGAAGTGGATCAAGCCCCTGTGCGGCCGAGGAATACCGCGAAGGATGCCTTTGAGCAGAACCCGCTGAGCCGGATCCCGGAACGCCTCTCGATGCAGGCGGCGGAGGGGCTGGATGACGCCGGGCGGGTGAGGGAGGCCCTGCGCATAGTCATTTCGGAGGAGGTGTCCATTGCGGAGGCGGCGCGGCGCTGCCATATCGCACCGTCGTTTCTCGCGGCATGGCGGGAGAAATACCTGACGTTTCTGAAGGAGGAGCCGAGCATCGCGGATCAGCCGCTGATGCAGCAGGGGGGGGTGACCCGGGACGCCGATCTTGTCAGTATCCCGCAGATGGCGCGCGAGCATTTTGCAGAGAACTGGGAACGGCTGATGGAAATCACCCGGGCGACACCCTCGACATTTCGCCAGCATCCCATTCAACTCTTTCTGGAAAATTCGTGGCTCACCAGTTGGCTCTATCATGAGGGGAGGCTGGACCGCGGGGTGTTTGCCGGTGCCGCCGTGGTCGTCACGGTCCTGATGCTTACGATTTCATTTCTGATGGCCGGCCATTTTCAGCCCACAGCGCTCAAACAGGTGAAGGTGGCAAATGTGGACGACGACATCCGGCGCGCTGCGGAGGTGGCTCTAAACTTCTTCAAGGCCGGCACCGCTGAGGAAAAGATGAAGTTCGTGCGACACGGCGAACAGGCCAGAACACTCATGGAGGATTACTTCCGCGTGCATCCCGCGACCTCTATTCCGGATGCCGTTCTTTCCAAAGCGATGCCGGGCAGAGATTTGTATGCACTGGAGTTCAACATTCCGTCGCTCCACCGGAAGCATCTGTGTGTGGTGGTGGACAGCGGCGGGGAAATGCTGGTGGACTGGGAAACCTCATCCCTGTTTCAGGAAGTCCACCTTGAGGAGATTCGCAAACAAAAGCCCACTCAACCCGTGCGGGTGGCGGCCCGCGTGATCGCCGACACCTATTACAACTACGGGTTCAATGCTAACAAATTCACCTGTTACCGGCTCGCCTATCCGGGTCTGGAACTGGATCTGTTCGCTTACGCCACCAAAGACTCACTGGAGGATCAAACACTGCAGACGCTGCTGAAGCCGGTGACGGCCAGTGGTCCGGACGACGGCAAGGAGGATTTTTCGAAAGTCCTCGCGGATGCCACGCTTCCAAACGAACGGCAGATCACAGCGGTGCTGGAAGTGAAATATCCGCAGGGTAACGACGTCCCGTCCAATCAGGTGGAGATCGTCAAAATCCTGAATGAGGAATGGGTGGCCCGATGAGATCAGGGCTCCTCTTTCGTCAAGGCAGGGATCGCCGCACCCGGTAAAACCGCCGCCCGCCGGCAGCCGCCGTGGTATCCGTGAATGCCGCGGAGATTCCGGTCGAATCCGAGGTGATGAACGATCCGGAGAGATCTGTTTTCCACGGCAGGCTCAAATCGTCCGAGTATTCGATTTGATATTTGTAGAGGGCTTCCGTGACCCACCACAGTTGAGCGGCCTTCGTGAGCGGGTTGAATGTAAAATCCACGATCGCCGGCTCCGGCACGGGATCGGCATGCACGCCAAAGTCATCAAAGAGCATATAGTTGTCCCCCGGCGCAGGGCCTACCACGTGAGTTACGGCGTTCATCCCGGTGCCGGTGATCTGCATCTGAGCGGCGACCACCCCCAGCGTTTTAGCATTCGGACCACTGTAAAAAACCTCGTCTGTGAACAGATCGACGCCGTCCAGAGAGACGGACCAGCGGTTTGTGCGGTAGTTGATTCTCACCACCAGTTCCATGAGCAGGTCATAATAAAACACACCGCCCGTGGCGGTCTTGGTCAGGCTGCTGCCGTTATAACTGGAGCGCCAAATGGTCTGAGTGGGCAGAGCGGTAGTCGAATCGATCGTGGAATTGTCGAACTGGATAAAGGCAATGAGCTGGCTCGACTGGTTGTAGAATGCGAACTCGAAGTTGTCCCGGCGGGTAATGGCCGCAGGCGTGGAATCTTTGATACCCGCATTGACACGGAACAGCACCACTTCTTCACCAAGAGTCACCGGATCGATATTCAGCGACTTGCGGACGTTGACCGTGGCACTGACGGACGGAGCGAGCACGGCGGGATTTCCTCCAATGAAGGCGGCATTTCCGATACCCGCCACGCCATGAGTGGTTTCTGCATCGACTCCGCTTAACTTCAGCCCCGCATGGGAGGCCGAACCGGTCCATCCGTCCTTGCCGGCTATGACATCAAAGCCCGGCGTGAAGTTCTCAAAGCCCGTAAAATAGAGCTCTCCCCCGCGCAGCGGCAGCGCAAGAAGCCATGCAAAAAGTGTCGCGCGCAGCAGGAGGCGAATCATTGAGTTTGTCGGGAGTGGAAGTAAAATGAGGACAAAATTACCAGAAAATACACCGGCTGACAAGGCGGGTGCCCTTAAAGTTCGTCAATACCGGGAGACGGGCGGGGGCCGGGTCACCGGGCGGCACGGCGCCAGTCACCCTCCCGGATGGTGAGGCGCTCCCGGTCCATCCGCTCGCAAACGGGAACGAGAATGCGGCGGGTGCTGCCGGTGGCGTCGCGAAGACTGCCAATGGTGGCGCGGCCGGAAGAGCGGAGGATGGTGAGGATTTGCGACTTCAGGGTCTCATATCCGGCGGGAAGCATCGCCGTCCCGGAATCGAGCATAAAAAGCTCGCCGCTTTCGAGCATG
>DATAIE010000677.1:0-1930 GCA_036262875.1 Verrucomicrobiales bacterium | reverse complement strand
AAAAGCTGGTTCTTCAACTTGAAGGGAACTCCCGCAGCCGTCGACGCTCAAAAGCCGGTGTTCCTCGAGTTTTTGAAGACCGTGAAATTCACAGGTCCTGCACCGGCACCAGCACCGGCCTCTCCTGTTTCCCAGCCTCCCGCCGACGAGGAAGCCGTGACAGTGCCGGGAACAGCCCCGGAATCCTGGACCGCGGCAGCCCCCGGAGCCATGCAGGCGGCAAAATTCACCGTAGCCGGGAAAGACGGTCAGAAGGCCGAGGTCACCGTCAGTGTGTTTCCCTCGGACACGGGCGGCATCGTTTCCAATGCCAACCGCTGGCGTGGCCAGATCGGGCTGCCCGCCGTGGACGAAGCCGCGCTCAAGGATGCAGTAAAGCCTGTCCCCGGCGCGCCTGAAGGATCCACGATGATGGAGTTTGAGAACGCCGGGAAGACACTCACCAGCGTCATCATTCCGCGCGGCGGAAAATGGTTTTTTTATAAACTGACCGGAGATACCGCTGCCGTGGCCGCGGCCCGCGAAGGTTTCATTTCGTATTGTAAAGCAGGATCATGAGCGAAGATTCCCCCTCACTCCCCGAGCCGAAAAAAGCGAGCACTCTGTGGGCACCGCTCCGGTTTCTCACGTCGCTGCAGTTGTGCGTCGTCATTCTGGTGCTCTGCGCTCTCGGCATTTTTCTCGGCACCATCGCTCAGGTGCATGAGGGTCTCTACCTTGCCCAGGAGCGGTGGTTCAAGAGCTGGTTCATCCTGCGGCAGCCGGACGATGACTGGTGGGTATGGTTTTACCCCGGCGGCTATTTGCTGGGAGTACTGCTCATCATCAACCTCGCCGGAGCGCACCTGCGCCGGTTCAAGTATCCGCCCGGTGGCCTGGGGGTCATGCTGGCGCACTATCTCATTGTCATAGGAGCACTCTATGGAGTCACGGCTCTGCTCTCGTGGGGCATCGGGCAGCGAGTCACGCTGATCCCGTTCTACTTCTTCATGGCCATCACCGCTGTGCTGGTGGTGGACATGGTGCTCTGTGCGCCCGCCAACACCAGCGGGCCTCTGACCGCGACGGGACGGAAAATCGGCGTCGACCTGGTCCACGTCGGCATCCTCGTGCTGCTCATCGGGCAGCTCGCCACGGACATGTCGGCGAAGGAAACGCACATGTCCTTCCGCGAGGGCCAGACCATGCGCTACAGTGAGGACCGGTTCGATACGGAACTGGTAATCTCCCAGGACATTCCCGGCGACCCGATGAACGACAAGGTCGCCTCCATTCCCCAGGCGCTCATCGTGAAGGATGAGCAGCGGATCGACAAGGAAGTGAACGTGACCGGCATGCCCGTAACCGTCCGGCTGAAGTCATGGGAGCCCAACAGTGAGCTGGTCGACCTCCGCGAGGCTGCGCGCCACGAGGCAACTCTGCGGCAGGCGCTCGCCACCCTGGAGTCCCGCTACGCTCAAGCGGAAACGCTCGCCGATGGCGCGCGCGAAGCCATGGAATCCGCTGGTCGCACGGAGATTTGGAAATCGGCGCTGACCAAATCGGGAGTGGCTCCCGGCCCGAATCTCGTCGACGATGTGGAGAAGGTCTTGAAGGACCCCGCCAAGGCGGCGGAGCTTTTAAAAAATCTCAAGGAATCGTTCCGCGGGGTCATGATCGGCCAATTCCGCGACGGCCAGAACCCTAACATGCGTTACGCGGCGAATCTTGTCCTTCGCGATCCCGAGGCGAAAGAGCCTCCGCCCGAACCGCAGGCATCCAGCCCCGTGGCGGAGAGCTACCGGCTCATTCCCCTGAAAGTGGCCCGCAATATGGAATCGCGCAACGTGCCGTCCGGTATTGTCGAAGTCAGCGGTCCCTCCGGCAACCTTGGCACATGGCTCGTCTCTCCGTTTCTGAAGGAGCAGATCATTGATTGCGGCCAGACGAC
>DATAIE010000676.1:0-3885 GCA_036262875.1 Verrucomicrobiales bacterium | reverse complement strand
GCGGATATCGCGGTGCAGGTCCTGGCCGACAGTACACCGGAATCGACAGAGACGGTCATTGTGACACTCAACGGCTTCACAGCTCATGACGCGGAAGTGACAATCGGAACACCGGCCTCGGCCACTCTGAACATCACTTCCAACCGCCCGCCGGTGACGACGGCGGACACGCTGGGTACGACGGAAAATCTGGCCGCGACGGTGATCGCGCGGAAATTTGCCCTCAATGACAGCGATCCGGACGGTGATCCGCTCACGGTCACGGCGGTGAGCCCGGTGAGCGCGCACGGAACCGTTGCGCTGACGGGAGGTCAGATCATCTACACACCGGCGGCGGGCTACAGCGGGCCGGACAACTTCACCTATACCGTATCTGACGGACGCGGCGGCACAGCGAACGGGGCAGTGAGCGTGACGGTGGCCTCGAAGGATGCCATTTCCCAAAATTCCTCCATCAAGCTGACGGCCAACGGCCGGGAACTGAGATTCGGCGGGATTCCGGGCGAAAGCTATGTAATCCAGTACTCCGCGGACCTCACCAACTGGCAGCCTCTGACAGGGCCGGTGACGGCGGATGCCCACGGCGCAGTCGAATACGTGGACAACACGCTGCCGGTGCCGCCAAACCGGTTTTACCGCACGGTCTCCAATCCTGTTCCGCCTCCGTGACTCTCATCTGCATGCACGCACGCGACGCCAATCATCCACCTCTTTTCTCCATGAAAATCCTGACTGCCTCTCTGCTGCTGGCCGGAACTGTGAGCGCCCCGGCGATTACATCCGTATTCAATTTTACGCCCAATCTGGCCATCCCCGACAACAGCGCGGTGGGGGTTGCAGACATTCACCCCATCACGAGCACCATCGGATTCATCACTTCGGTGCAGGTCACTCTGAATATCACGGGCGGCTTCAACGGGGACTACTATGTGTATCTCACCAGCGAATCCGGATTCAGTGTCCTGCTGAACCGCGCAGGCCTCACCACCGTCGACAACCTGGGGTATGCCGACAGCGGACTGGCGGTCACTTTCGCTCAGAACGCGGCAAACGGTGACATCCACACCTATCAAAACGTCGTCAACCCGGGCGGCGGTCAGTTGACGGGAACGTGGCAGCCGGATGGCAGAAATGTCAATCCGCTCATTGTCACGGATGCGAGCCCGAGAACAGCGCTGCTGGATTCTTTCGCCGGAACCGACGCCAACGAAACCTGGACCCTTTTTGTGGCGGACCGGTCCAGCGGAGGGACGGGAACTCTGACCAGTTGGAGCATGACCATCAACGGATTTGCACCCGAACCGGCCTCAGCCGCACTGCTCCTGACTGCGGCTGCGGCCATTCTGCGCCGGCATCGCGGCAGACGCAGGTGATCTTTTGTCGACTCAGTCTGAACGTTCGCCCGTTATCTTTTTAACGTCGTAGCGTGATGGTTGGTTTTTCGGAATGCAGAAGAGTGTCCATCATGCGCCCGCTCTTTCATCAGGCGGAGGAGATAGAGGATTGCTGCGGTGACGATCAATGCGGCGAGAACAGCGTAGTAGGGCCAAACCGGGCCATCGGTGTTGACCTGATTGATGGGGGGAATGGGAGTTATAGCGGGAATGGTGTTCATAAGAGAAACAGGCCGGGGTTCACTTTTTCCTCTGCATACGGAATGCCAAAAGATGAGAACCGTGGAATGCTTTCGACTGGACCTGAAAGCCTGCGCCGGAGGTCAACCTTGATCAAATGCCGCGTCTCTTTTCGGCGCTATCGCCTGGCCAACATTGTGCTCGACTTGCCGGGTGGGGCGGGAATAATCCGGCCTCAGTTTTCGCCGCAACATCATGCATTGTCCATACTGTCAGGGACCACTCCGTGAGGACACGCCGTCGTGTCCCCGCTGCGGGCTTACCATGGAGAAGGCGGCCGCATTTTTCGGGATCGCTCCGCGGTTGATCCGGGGCGTAAGTGATTCCTCCGGCGTCCTGACCACTGCTGACCTTCGCGTCATCCGGCGGAGGATCGCGGACTTTGAGCGCCGCTTCCCGCAGACGGGGTTCACCGTCGCATTGATGGCCGTGTCGAAGGATTTCCCCGGGGCCACGTATGCCTACTGGGTTTTCAACCGCTGCAACCCTGCGGGCGAACTCAACCAGGGAAGCGCCAACCGCCATGTGTTTCTGCTCGTCGATACCGCCGGCAAGGGCGCGTGGATGACCATCGGTTATGGATTGGAGCCCTTTATCGGCGAGCGCCATCTCCGGCAGTGCATCGAAAAGGGACGTCCGCATTTTGAGCGCGCCCAGTATGCATTGGGGATCACTGCGGTGCTCGGGGAAACGGAAAAAGTCTTTCACGAAGTTCTTTCAGCACTGCCCAAAACCTACGGTCTCCCGCGTTCTGAAGTCCGTTCTCCGCTTGAGTCTCAAACCGCCTCCGCGTGGTAGCATCATGACTCCCTCAGGCCCGCAACCTCCTTCCGGCAATACCGCCCGCGAGCGCATCATGGCCGCCGCTGATGGCTACGCGGAGCTCGGTCTCACCGATCTCGCATGGGAGGAGGTGGCCTCCCTGACCGAGGATGACCGGAACATTCCGGAAGCCCAGGAACTCATTCTCAGCCTTTTTGTCCGGCAAAACCGCTGGCTGGAAGCCATCGAAGCCGGTCGCCGCATGTGCCTCCAGCGGTGGAACCGCCCCGCCGTTTACATCCACACGGCCTACGCTCTTCATGAACTTGGCCGCACCGCGGAGGCCCAATCCACCCTTCAGGACGGCCCCGAGTGCCTGCGGACCGACCCGCTCTTTCACTACAATATGGCCTGCTACCTGGCCGTATCCGGCAACCTCACGGACGCGGAAGTCTGTCTGCGCACGGCCTTTACCATGGACGGAAAACTGCGGCTCCATGCGCGCCGTGATCCGGACCTCAAGGAACTGAGGGGAATATTGTAGAGGTCCCGGTCTTAACTCTTCGGAAGGTGCTCCGAACAGTATTCCGTGCCGTCCTCCGCAATCCGGAAATCCAGGTCGGGGTCGCTCCCGTCGGTGCGCCCGCAGACGCTGCAGCGGTGGAAACCGCCATCCGTGGTTGTCAGGGAATTTGCCTTAAACCGAACCCGGCGGGTTCCGACACGATTCCGGTGACGGAGGTGGCGTAAATAGATGGGTACGCCAAAGCAGAGGAAAGGCAGGACCGAAACCACCGTGACCAGCCAGATCTCAGGAGACCGAATGATCAAAAACAGATGGTATCCGGCATCCAGGAGAGCCAGCACCCACGCCTGGAGTGGCACGATGCCAAACAGCAGGAAAATCTGATTCGGCTGCAGCACGGCAAATACGAGAAACAAATTCAGGAAGAACCCCGCACCCGATGTATACACACCGGCACCGAGAGCGTTCCCAATGGCCAATCCCGCCTCTGTATTCGAAAGCGCCGCCATGCCCCACTGGCAAAGGATGAAAAACGCGATGAACAGGTTCAACCGGAAGGTGCCAAAACTGGCTTCGATCACGTACATGCACATCAGAGCCACATAGGCCGAGAACATGAACATGATCGGGCTGCGGGCATCCGGGACGATCAGGAATGAAAACAGCCGCCACCATTCCCCATCCATTTCATTGAACGGACGCAGCATCAGTTTCTCCTGAAACGAGGGATTCACAAACAGGACGGCAAAGACGATGCACTGCAGGAAGACGATGTAGCCGATCAGTCCGCGGATGGCATAGCGTCCGAAGCGGCGTTCCAGTTTGTCGAGCAGCGGCATAAAGAAGTGTCAGGAACAGGTGAAAGGGGAGGGGTGCCGAATCAAGCGTGCGGACCTCCCGCGGCAATGCGTTTCCCACACGCCGGCGATGTTGACAATAATGGAAATCGCTTCCAGCATCGCG
>DATAIE010000675.1:0-1554 GCA_036262875.1 Verrucomicrobiales bacterium | reverse complement strand
CGAAAGGCGGCATGACTGTGGCTGACCTGATCATCGATGACAACCTGGGTCCCACGAAACCGAACGTGATCTCAACTGTTGGAGACTCCTCCAAAGCCCTGAACTACACGCTGGACGTGATGCAGGAAATCAAGCGGCTGGGAGCCGCCACGAAAACAGTCGCGAAAAAGGCCGGAGGCGTCATCAGTGTCACCGGTTACTATTTCGATCTCTCTGAAGTGAAACTCGCCCGGGCCAATTTGAAAGCCATTCAGGATGCCATGGCTAAGGCTCAGGCCGAGAATGCCAGCCTCACCAAACAACTGGAAGTAGAGATCGCGAAAATGCAAAAGGCTGAGCAGATCATGACTTCAGGAATCAAGCCGGCCCGCCGCAAAGCGGAGGCGAAGGCCTGGGAGCGGGACAGGATGATCACCGCAGCCGGATACTCTCTTTCGAAAGCCTTTCCATGGAAGATCGCCGTGGACCTCAACCGCGTGACCCCCTGGCGATAAGAGGAGCCGGCCCGCGGCCTTCCTTGACACCGCCCGCTTCCTCCATTCCGCTGGCTCATGTTCTCCTCTACCGGCTCCCGTCTCGCGGCCCGCAGCGGCATTCTCGATCTCATGGACGACCTCGGTCGCGCCATGACCACCGATCCAGGCATGCGGATGCTGGGCGGCGGGAATCCTGCGCATATTCCGGCCATCGATGCCGTGTGGCGGCGGCGCATGACGGAACTGATGGCGGATGGCGATGCCCTGGAGCGGATGCTGGGCAACTACGATCCCCCGCGCGGCAACCCCCATTTTCTCAAGGCCCTGGCCGAATGCCTCAACACTGCCCTCGGCTGGCGGCTGACGCCGGATAACCTCGCCATCACGGCGGGAGGGCAGACGGCCTTTTTCTATCTGTTCAATCTCCTTGCCGGTCCGATGCCCGACGGACACCGCCGCCGCATCCTTCTCCCGCTGGTACCGGAATACATCGGCTATGCGAACCAGGGAGTGGACGCAAATCTGTTCCTCGGATGTCCGGCGCTGATCGAGGACCTGCCTGACCACCAATTCAAATACCGTGTGGATTTCGCTGCCGTCGAACAGGCGCTGGAGGAGGAAACCATCGGAGCCATCTGCGTTTCGCGACCCACCAATCCCACCGGCAACGTCCTGACCGATGAGGAAATCGCCAGGCTGTCGATGCTCGCACGCGAACGGGCGATTCCTCTCATCATCGACAATGCCTACGGTCTTCCGTTCCCCGGCGCGATTTTCACGGAAGCCAGTCCGGTGTGGGCCAACCACATTATTTTGACGCTGAGTCTGTCAAAGCTGGGCCTTCCCGGCACCCGCACCGGCATCGTGATCGCGCATCCGGAAATCACTGAAGCCATCGCGGCGATGACCTCGGTGACCGGGCTGGCAAACACCAATACCGGCCAGCAACTGGTGCTGCCGCTGCTCCAATCCGGTGAAATCCTGCGGCTTTCACGGGAAGTCATCCGCCCGTTTTACGAAGAACGCAGCCGCCTCGCACTCCAATGGCTGCATGAGTCATTCGACGGGATGAAGGACT
>DATAIE010000674.1:0-1750 GCA_036262875.1 Verrucomicrobiales bacterium | reverse complement strand
CTTCAACCAGGCGGCCGTCAGCCGTTCGCCGTATTCGTCCACCTTTTCCCCGGTCAGATAGTTTTCGGTGGCAACGTAAACCGGCAGCCCCGTGCGGGTCTCAAAGTCTTTGATGGCCGCTTCGACGAGCCCGCGGTCATCCCCGTTGAAGATGTTCCCGTTGTCGAGCAGGCCCGTCAGCGGTGCCGCCGGTATGGGCATGCGGGAACGCGAAGTCTTTTCGCGGCCCGGCTCCTGAGCCGGGGTCCGGATCATCCCAAGCAAAAGCACTGCGGCAGCAAGACAGCAGGAGAACAGGAGATTGGCCGGCCGGAACACGTCGAAAGTTGAGGATTCGCGAGTAAAGGCCCCCGGCCATTTCCGACAAGCGGAAAGCCTGCGCCCATTGGCTGGAACGCGGAAATTACGGATGAGAGCCAGCCTGCGGCTGTGCGGTGCTGCTAATTTCGCCTAACTTAACACTTCCGTCAGCACATTCCCGTGCACGTCTGTCAGCCGGATATCCCGTCCGCTGAAACGGTAGGTGAGGGCCTCGTGGTCCACTCCCAGTTGATTGAGAACGGTGGCCCACAAGTCGTAGACGGTGCAGGGTTTTTCCATGGCGTGATAGCCAAACTCATCCGTCGCTCCGTACACCATCCCGCCTTTCACGCCGCCGCCTGCCATCCAGACACTGAAACCAAAGGGATTGTGATCCCGTCCATCGCTGCCCTGGCTGAACGGAGTGCGCCCAAACTCGCCGGCGAAAATCACCAGCGTTTCCTCCAGCAGTCCGCGCGCCTTGAGATCCATCAGCAGTCCGGCGATCGGCTGATCCACCTGATGTCCCATCTTTCCGTGGCCGTTTTTGATATCGCCATGCTGGTCCCACGGGTTGGGCCCGTTGCCTCCGCCGATGTTGTAGGAAAGGCACGTCAGTTCCACAAACCTCACGCCGCGCTCCACGAGCCGCCGGGCCAGCAGGCACTGCCGCCCGTAGTCAGCGGTCTTCGAGTCCGGGTCGTCCATTCCGTAGAGCTTTTTCGTCGCTTCCGTTTCCCCGCGCAGGTCGCAGAGTTCCGGCACGGCGCTTTGCATTCGCCACGCCATTTCCGCGTTTCCGATCGCCGACTCCACTTTCGTATCTCCCGGGGCGGCGGACAAGACGAACTGCCGGTCCATGCGATTGATAAAATCGAGCCGCTTGCGCTGGCCGCTGCGCGATTCCGCCGGTGTGATGTTCGCCACCGCCTCGCCACCGCCGGCATTGATGAACGACGCCTCGTGCACCGCCGGCAAAAACCCGCTGCTGAACAAACCCGCGCCTCCATGCGGCACCACCGAGTCTCCACTCTTCAGCACCACAAAGGCCGGCAGGTTTTCCGATAGGCTGCCCAGGCCGTAGCTGGTCCATGCCCCCGCGCTGGGATACCCGAGAAACGGAAACCCGCTGTGCATGAAAAAGTTCCCCTGGGCATGCTCGCTGAACTTTGCCGTCATGCTCCTGATGACACACAGATCGTCCGCACAGGCACCGATGCGCGGGAACAACTCACTCACCTCAATGCCCGACTGCCCTCTCTTTTTGTATTCCCAGTAAGAGGGATTCAGCGTGCCGTTCTGGTTGAACTGCGTTCTCGCCACCGGCCCCGGCAGCGGTTTCCCGGCCAGCCGCGCCAGCTCCGGCTTGGGATCGAACGAGTCCACATGGGAGAACCCGCCGGACATGTAGCAGAAGATCACGCTTTTCGCCCGCGGCCGCATTTTCGTC
>DATAIE010000673.1:0-5274 GCA_036262875.1 Verrucomicrobiales bacterium | reverse complement strand
GGGGCGAAGGCGGCGCCGGAGCTTAAGGCAGGAGCCGAAAAATCCAAATCAAGCGAGTTGAGCCAAAGTGAGCTGGAATCCCGCCTGGCGGATGAAGCAGGGCCGTTGAGAAATTTCGTGAGCCTTGTGGAATGCTCCATTCATTCCGGACGGATTGCGGAAGTGGAGGCACTGGTGGACCGCGAGGCGATCCTCTCCCGTGCAACGACCCAGATTTCCATCGAAGGTGACCAGACGGTGCGGAACCTGTTTTGCGACAGTACCAAGCGGGCCTGGGATGAACGGGGAGTGACGAAAGACTACGCCGGGACAAAATTCGTGTTCCTCCGCGCGCGGAATGTGGGCGGTCGCGACGGGTTGCTGTTCCGCTCATCCAGCCCCGGCGGCGGCATCAACTACGCGCTTTTCACAGTGACGGAGGCAAAGCCGGGCGATTTCCGGATTACGGACATATTCGTGGTGGGGCTCAATGAATTCCTCAGCGATACCCTCCAGCGCACATGGGTGAACGTCGCGGCGGGTCTGCTCGAGAAGCAAACGACACCGGTCAAGGGAGTGGACCCCGCCTACGTGGCAAACATCCAGGGCGTCGCAGAAATGAGCCGTCAACTTCAGGCCGGAAAGCCGGAGGCGGTGCTGAGTGCTGCGCTCAAGCTGCCGGAGTCCGTGCAAAAGGCCCGCACCGTGATGCTCATGCGGATCGAAGCCGCGGAGCGTGTTTCAGCCGAGGAGCGGGATGCCGCCTACGCTGCGTGGCTGACGGTTTATCCTGACGAAATGGACCTGCCTCTGAAGTTCGCCCACTTCTACACCTCCCATCAGCGCTGGGATGACGCCGCGCGCGTGATACGCAAGCTCATGGCGAAACTCGGAGAGGACGCCATGCTGAAGATGGAACTGGGCAACATTCTCTACCGCCGCGAAAGTGAAGAGAAGCTGGCGTCCGCCGCCGGTCTTTCCGCGAAGAAAAGCTAGGACCCTCCTTCGCTTCCGCCGGATTTGCCGGCAATGGCGTGCCCCGCTCCGGAGGGAATCCGCTGCAGCCTCCGGGCCTCGTCCAGCAGGAAGGAGGGCAGCATGAACGGCTCATAACTCACGTGCTGCCAGCGCATGCGTCCGGCGGCGTCGATGAAACAGGTCGCGTGGAGCGGTTTATTTTCGAAATCATCCCATGCATCGAGCGCCCGGAATGCCGTGGTATCGGCTCCGGAATAGACCGGAAACGGAGGTGGAGAAGTGGATGCGGCCACTTCCGCGGGCGGGTCCGTGCTGATGGCGACGATCGGCAGCCCCGCCTTCTCAAACGCGGCCGCCTGTTCTGAGAAGGTCTTTATCTGCTGGTTGCAGTGTGTGCACGCGTTGCCCAGGAAAAGGATGAGAATATAGGGCTTGCCGCGGAGACTCTCACTGGTGACGGGCTGATTGTCTTTGGTCATTGCAACCCATTGGGGCGACTGCCAGGCCTGCCATTCGAGGGGGCCCAGTGTTGCCAGGCCGGGATGCTCTCCGAGATCGGTCGCCGGGGTATCCTTGATCCGCCAGTCACCGGCACAGCCGGCGGCTTCCGCCACGGGATCGAGACGCTTCAGCGCAGGCACGTCAAGATCGGCGCGGGATGCCATCTCGCGCACCTTCTGGAATGCGGCGAGGGCATCATCCTTCTTTCCGGCCTGCCAGAGCAGATGCGTCAGGAGAGCCTGCGGCTGAAGCTGCTTCTTTGAATGCCTCGCGAAAGCTTTCGCGGTGTCGATCGCTTTGGCGTTGTCACCCACTGCGGCATAAAGAAGCGCGAGACGGTGCTCATTCACGCCCTTGAGACCGGAGAGAAGCTTCTTCGCTTCATCCATGCGCCCGGCGGCAAGATGGTCGCGCACCCGGAGTTCGGTCAGGGCCGATTGCAGACTCTCGATCTTTTTCGTGAACGGGAGCATGGCATCGGCCATCGCCTTGTTGATCTCGTCAGCGTTTTTGCCTTTTGAGCGTGCCTCCGATTCCGCTTTCGCCGTCGCATCCGTGCGCTCTTTGAGCAGGCCGGCTTCCATGGCTTCGATCTTTGCCAGAGCGGCGCGGCCGGCGGGCGCATCGTTTCTGCCATAGTGCGCGAGGCTGACAAGGTGCTCGCGCTTCCATTGATCTTCAAAGTCGGTCCCGGGTTCGAGCCATGGTGTGTCCGCGAAGTTGATCGCGAGATCCCACAGTTCCCAGCGCAGAATGGTTTCCGTCAGGCGGTTTCGTCCGTACTGCCAGCAACTGCCGCCCTCTTCGAATTTCTGCTCGGGCGTGTCCTTCACGCTTTTCGACCGCGGAATGCGGGGCATGGAGATAAGGTTCGTGGAAATCGCGACCGCATCGTGGACCCTGCCCACGTGATTGAGGTCCCGCACCAGCCACTCGCTGTTGTGGGCGAAGTTGTGAATCTGATCCGGGTAGACGTGGCTCCGGATCATTTGGGCGTGATCCACCCGCGCCGCCGCCTCCTGCTGCCACGCCGCATCATTCCACCGTTCCAGATCCGAGTAGATATGACCGGGCATGTGCCACATGTGCGCCACCCCCGGCGCGGACGGACCGCACATGGCGGCGGCGTTCAGCGCGGCGGCCGGGCGCTCCTGATCCCAGAGATGAATCAGATAGTGATGCACCGGATGTTTCGGATTTTTTGCCAGTACCTGCTGCGCGAGAGCTGTGGTGGCCAGAGGACTCGGATTGGGAATGCTCAACCGGTACTGGTTCCGCCACAAAAAGAAGACGGCGAAAGCGCGGGCCTCCATGTCGTCCGGATAGTCCATCGCGATGCGCTCGAGGCTCTTTACCATTTCACCGGCGCTGCTTTTGCGTGAGCCGTCGTCCTTTTTCTCCACGAAGAATTTTTTGGCGGAGTCCATCCACGCCTTCTCCCGCGGGGAGAGCTTTTCCACGGCGGGACCTTCCGCTTTGGCGATGAGCTTTCGGGCACGGTCTTCGTTTTCAAGATTAGCCATCGCCATGCCCCAGTGCCCCATCGTGCAGGCCGGGTCGAGCTGGAGGACGGTTCGGAACGAGCGCTCCGCCTCCCAGTACCAGAATCCGTGCAGTTGAGCCACCCCCTGATTGAAGTAGTCCTGGGCCTCCTTTGAGGAGGTGGTCACGGGAAAACTCACGTCCCCGCACCCGGCGGTGAGAGGCAGCCGGCGCCGCGGGCCCTCGTTGAAACTCTCCCCATGGATGGAGTGCCCCGGAGGCGCGTCCGGCGGGATGGAGGCGTCGTTTTTCGGCTCGGCACCGCGGGCCAGCGTGCAGAGAAAGGGAAGCAGAAACAGGGAAAGGCGGGGCATGAGCATGATAATACCCCCGCTTACGGGGTATTTAAAATGGTCTTTCCGGTTTAGTGGAAATACCTTCCTCTATTCTTCCGCGTTTCCGTCCCCCGCTTATGGCTGCCCCCGATCCCTCTTCCCCCTTTCCCGATCCGGTGCCGCTGCCGGTAACGGGAGAGCTGGATTTGCACACCTTTCACCCGCGCGACCTTGGGGAGCTGTTACCCGAGTACTTCCTCGAGTGCCGCAGACAGGGGATTTTCACCGTTCGGGTCATTCACGGAAAAGGCACCGGCGCGCTGCGGACGGGTGTCCATTCCCTGCTCCCGCGTCTGGCGGACGTAGCGGCCTTTCGCCTGGCGGACGAATCCCAGGGCGGATGGGGGGCGACGATTGTGACCCTAAAATCTGCGGAGGAATGATTCCTGCGAGGGATTGTTCGCCTTCCCTGCGGGAACGTGATAACACCCTTTTATGATTCCTCCCTCCCTGCCCCTGCCCCTTCGTCGCAAATTCATGCGCTCTCTGGCCCTGCTGTGCTGCGCTGCTGCCGCGGTGCCGCTGATGTCGTGCGCGTCGACCCGCCGCATGGTGAAAGCCAAACCCGCGGGCCAGCCCGCCACGCTCGCGCAGAGCCGCGATCTGCGGGAGGATACACCGGACGGCGGACCCTTTCAAAGAGTGCGCCGCACGACCTCTCCGGCGGTCATGAAGAGTGTGGCCCGCAAGCCGGCGATCGTGGTGCTGCCCGTTGATCTGGGCCATCTCAAGCCGATGGGCAAAACCATGGCCCGCATGGACCAGGGAAAGACGGGCAGGGATCCTCTCGCCCGGGAAATTGCCGCCCTGACGCAGAAACGGTTTCAGGAGGAGGCGAACCGCTACGCCGTTCCGGGCAAGGGAAACCACCTGACGCTCAAACTCGCCCTGACGGAATTCACGCCCACCAGCCCCAGCGGAAATGTCGTCCGGACGGCTGCCGGACTTTTCATCGGACCTCTCAGCCTGCTCGGAGGCAAATGGACCAACGGGGTGATCGCGATCGAAGGCGAACTGCGCGATCCGGCCACCGGGCGCATCGTTTACCAGTTCGCAGACCGCGAGTCCGATCCTTTGACAGTCGTAAGCGTTCGGAGCTTCCGCGCGAATGCCTTCGCGAAAGTAATCGTGGACCAGTGGGCAAAGCAGTTTGCCCAGGCCGTGCACACGCCGGCGGGAACGAAAGTAAAGGACGCTCCCGTGCTGCGCCTCAATCCGTTCTGAATCCGGTCAGCGCAGCACCTCGTAGTAGTACGCCCGGCTGCGGCCATCGATGACAAAGGCGCCGTCCTTTATTTCGAGGGCGGTCTTCATCGGGACGCCATAGTAGTCCAGCGGCCGGACTTTAGAGGGCGCGGTGCCGGCCAGTTTGATTGTGGCCTGCACCGGCTCCATCAGAAGAGGCGCGGTGCCGGTGGAAAGCAGTTTGGTGCCGTCGTCGCTGTATTTTGCGCCGGTTTGTTTGTCCTGACCGAGGGCTGTGATGAGGATGTGTTTTGACTTCGCCAGCGGCTGGTCATCGAGGGGAGTGAAGATCACACTAACAAAACCGGTCTTCACGTCCAGGTCCACGGCGGGCAGTTTGAGCGGACCCCCGCACTTACCGATAACCCCCTGTGTTTTGACGCTTCCCACAAGGATGTGCTCTCTGCCGTAGTCCCAGAGGAGTTCCCCGGTGCTGCTCTTCACGGTCTTTGCGTCCTTTTGCCAGAGTTTGCTGAGATCCGCCTCCACGCCGTCCCCGCCCTTGAATCCCACCGTCACCCGACCGGCGGCAAAAACCTCCGGGGGAGTGCCGCCAGGCGTGTGGACGAGGTCATTTCCGTTATAGGAGTCCTGGAGCCATGCATTGGTGCCGGACACGACTTTGTCAGCCGTGGTGCGCCGCGCTGCGATAAGGGCTCCCTGGGTGATGTGCCCCTTGTGCAGCGCGAAGGCC
>DATAIE010000672.1:0-5351 GCA_036262875.1 Verrucomicrobiales bacterium | reverse complement strand
ATCGTCTGTCGAAGGCGAGGCCCTATTGTGGAGTCAGGATCGACGACAGAAACGGTATTCATAAGATTATTGTTTTTGAGACTGTCTAGTAATAAAAACACATCTTGCGTGATGGGGATCGTTGTTTTTATAGAATTTATAAAGAATCCTCAATACATTAACTATACGCCCAACTTTTCTCCATATGCGAGAAAAAATTCTACTTCCCGGAAAAAAAGAATATCATCCCGTTTTCACTTTGTGGCGCGCGTACTGCAATGGATTGCGGGCTATTCTCCGCGAAAAAGGGTGGCCTATCAGTTGTCAGGGCTTTGGTCCCGCATTTTGCAATAAATGCGTAGGTTGAGGGACCGTGAAGACCCGTAAAAGACGTGCTGGTTAAGAGGCGTGTCCCGGCTTGCGGCGGACCAAAATAACCAAAATGTAGTCGTTAGAGCAGCCGGTGACTGTTGCGAAAATACCCTGGGGTGGGCTCAGGTATACCATTATGACTGGAGTTTTGGTGCCCTGACGCATTAGGGAGACAGGGATAAAAACAGGCTGCTTCCTTTGGCAACATCCGGACTCCGGTCGAGCCAGTCAAGGCTTTGTACGGAGCGGACAATCACCTGCGGGGTAAAGTCATTGAGGCTGGAAACGTTGCCGGTTAGGGCTGGAAACTCAAAAGTGCCTTTAAATTTTAGCACCCGTTTCCGGTCCCGGAGTTCCCGCGCCAATAGAGCGCCGGCTGCGCTTTTCCGGTCTGCATAAGCCCAGACGGTCGAGATTCTCCTAATATCCGTCATCTTCACGCAAATCCACTTTTCCGGCCCGGTGAAGGGACCGGCGTAATAATCATCCAGAGTGGCGGCGACGCAGAGCGCCATGGGTTTGGCGGGACGCAGGCGGAGCCAGTCCGTCCATTCGACGTTTCCGCTGCCCGTCAGGTGGCGCCAGTCAATCCGGGGACCGGAGGGGGTCTTTTGAACAATGGCATCAAAGGGATCGCCGACGGCACTTCTGCCGGTGAGATGGACGAATTCCAGTCCTCCGTCGTTCACAAACTCCACATTGGCGTCCACTTTGACCACTGCCGGCTCTGCCGGATGTATTTTATAATACTGGCGCATGGCCGGCAGGAGCGCTTCTCCACCCCGGACCAGGGCGGATTTTTCCTCCGGACTTTGAGCGGCGAAGAAACTCAGAATAGCTTTTTTCATTTCCGGAACCATCCCGGCAATGGCGCGCGAGTGTTCCGCGGAGTGAGCCGGATCCTGTCCTGCCGCGTCGGCTTTCGTTTCACTTTCACCCTTCTTCCGAAGCAAACTGCCCGTCCAAAAGCCGAGAATGGCGAGGAGAATCCCCGCTCCGAAGAACGGCAGTCCTTTGCTGACGGGCCGGCGCAGAACACGCGTGGCGTGCCCCTCGTTTTCCGGACTGCCGGAGCGGTCGAAAGCCAGGGTCCTGTCCGCCTTGCGGAGGGGAGTGAACGTGGGGAGCCGGGTATGCCACGAGGTCGTTTTTCGCGGCTGAGCTCCCGGCCGCGCTGCATTTAATTCCCTCCCGGCCTCGCACCTGCCCGGCCCGCCGGTCGCGTTCTGCAGGGAGTCCTGGTCATGGCTGCCTTTCTCCGCGGCCCAGGTGGACAGGATCGCCTCCACCCATTCCACGTCGGCCGTGCCGGGGGAAATGTCGGACTGAGGAAGCTGGTGCGGGGCGGCCATCGGAGATTCCGAACCCGGTGGTTCGTAGATAATCAGGAAAACTGAATAATCAGGGGATGTTGCACAGCATCGCGGCTGGAGGCAAGCACAATTCAAACCAGGCCGGCGACCTCTCACCTGCCCCACTTCACCCTCAGGGACGGTAAGCGCTCTTTTTAAGGTGAGCGTTGAGCTTGACCAGCGCGGCCACGGTAGTGGGGCTTACGTGGTGCTCCATTCCCTCCACGTCGCGATAGACGATGTCCTCCGGCAGACCGAGCATGCGAAGGAAGTCGGTGAGCACGGCGTGGCGGTGAGTGATGTTTTCCCCGAGCCGGCGGCCTTCGGCGGTGAGTGTCAGGCCGCGGTACTTTTCATACTTGAGGAGCCCGTCGGCGTCCATGCGCTGCACCATGTTCGTCACACTGGCCTGGGAAATGCCAAGACCGGCCGCGATATCGATGACGCGTGCATACCCCTTCGTATCGATAAGCTGGAGGATCGTTTCCAGGTAGTCCTCCACTGCTGCGGATTGCACCGGGCGCGGTGATTTGGGGGGATTTTTGGGCGGACGGGCCGGGACGGGGGAGGCCTTTCGCCCGGCAGCTTGCTTGGACGTCATTGCCGCATCTTCACAGCGAAGTGAACTTTTTTCAAGACATCTTCAAAAATTAGCCTTGACTAATTTTGATTTCTAAAGCTACTGTCGGCATGAAGAAGATGGCGTTTTTAATCCGGCTCACGGCTCTGTTCGCCGCGGGAGCTTTGGTCACGGGCTGTTCAAAACCCGGGGGCAGCAGCGGGAAAAAGAAGGTCCTCACGACATTCACGATCCTTGCAGACATGGCGCGGGAAGTGGCCGGCGACACGGTGGACGTGGAGTCCATTACAAAGCCGGGTGCGGAGATTCACGGTTACGAGCCCACGCCGCAGGACATCGTCAAAACCCAGCGCGCCGACCTGGTGCTGTGGAACGGGCTGAACCTTGAGCGGTGGTTCGAGAAGTTCTTCGGCGAGGTGAAAGGTGTGCCCCGGGTGATCGTCACCGAGGGGGTGGAGCCCATGGGCATCACCGAAGGGCCCTACACCGGGAAGCCGAATCCCCACGCGTGGATGAGTCCCGCCAATGCCCTGAAATATGTGGAGAACATACGTAAGGCGCTGGTGAACCTGGAGCCCGCTCAGGCGGAGACGATCAACCGCAACGCCGCGGCGTATGCCGCGAAGATCACAGCCCTGGAACAACCGGTCCGGGAAAAACTGGCGACCATCCCCGAGGCTCAGCGCTGGCTGGTCAGCAGTGAGGGGGCCTTCAGTTATCTTTGCCGCGACTATGGATTGAAGCAGCTTTACCTCTGGCCAATCAATGCGGATGCGCAGGGCACGCCGCAGCAGGTGCAGCACGTGATCGACCTGGTGCGGCAGAACAAAATCCCCGTGGTCTTCTGCGAGAGCACGGTCAGTGACAAGCCGGCGAAGCAGGTGGCGGCGGAAACGGGTGCCAGGTTCGGGGGAGTCCTCTACGTCGATTCCCTGACCGACCGCGACGGCCCTGCGCCGTCCTATCTGAAGCTGCTGGAATACAATGCCCAGACGATCGTCAACGGTTTTTCTAAATGATGGCGGCGGGCTGCCGCCGGCAAATCCTTTTTGCGTTTCCAGTATAGCCACGCCAAAGTCTCTTTGTGAACGATAAACAATCGAGCCCGCCCCTGACACTTTCCGTGGACGGGGTCACGGTTACCTATCCGAATGGAAACACCGCCCTGCGGGAGGCGACGTTTTCCCTGACCGGGGGCGTGATTTGTGCGCTGGTGGGGGTGAACGGCTCGGGCAAGAGCACGCTGTTCAAGAGCATCATGGGCTTTGTGAAGCCGGCGCGCGGCCGGGTCCTGATCGCCGGGGAACCGGTGCGCTCCGCGCAAAAAAAGAACCGGGTGGCCTACGTGCCCCAGGCGGAGGAGGTGGACTGGAACTTCCCCGTGAGCGTGTGGGACGTGGTTATGATGGGGCGCTACGGCCATATGAACCTCCTGCGCATTCCCCGGGCCGCCGACCGCGATGCCTGCGAACGGGCGCTCCAGCGCGTGCAGATGACGGAGTTTCGCAACCGTCAGATCGGCGAACTCTCCGGCGGGCAGAAGAAGCGCGTCTTTCTTGCCAGGGCGATTGCCCAGGGCGGCACGGTCATTCTGCTCGACGAGCCGTTTACCGGCGTGGACGTGACGACGGAGGAGGCGATCATTCAGTTGCTGCGTGAGCTGCGCGACGACGGCTGCATTATCTTTGTGAGCACGCACAATCTCGGCTCCGTGCCGGAGTTTTGTGATGAAGTGGTGCTCGTGAACCGGACGGTGCTCGCCAGCGGCCCCACGGAGACCGTGTTTACACCGGAGAATCTGGCAGCGGCCTTTGGGGGCAAGCTGCGTCACTTCGATCTCTCGCAGTCCACGGTGCATGACCACGATGGCCAGGCGGTGACCGTGCTCACGGACGACGAGCGCCCGCTGGTGCTGGGTCGCGGGGGTCACCTTGAATACAAGGACCGCGCAGGTCGCGAGGATCTTATCAGGAAACGCGAGGACGAACACCAGCCATGAGCCACTGGTGGGAACATCTGACAACGCCGTTTCAGTATGACTACATGCTGCGGGCGATGTTCGTTTGCGGCCTCATCGGAGCCACGGGCGGATTTCTTTCCAGCTTTATCACGCTGAAAGGCTGGTCCCTCATGGGAGATGCCCTGTCCCATGCCGTAGTGCCGGGTGTCGCCGTGGCCTACATCGCGGGACTGCCCTTTTCGGTGGGCGCTTTCAGCACCGGACTGCTGGCCGCATGGGCGATGTCGATGGTGAAGAAAAAAACGGCGCTGCGCGAGGATGCGGTCATTGGCATTGTGTTTACCTCCTTCTTTGCGCTGGGGTTGCTGCTCATCTCCCTCTACCCGGCCCGTGTGGATTTGCGCACCATCATCTACGGCAATATCCTCGGTATCTCCGGCGGCGATGTCACGCAGATGGTCGTGGTGGCCGCTGTCACCTTTCTGGTGCTGGGCCTTAAATGGCGGGACCTGCTGCTGGTGAGTTTCGATCCGGCGCAGGCGAGGGCGCTGGGGCTTCGCGTATTTTTTCTGCAAACGCTCCTTCTGGTGCTGCTGGCGGCGGCGGCGGTTGCTGCCCTCCAGGCGGTGGGAGCCGTATTGGTGGTGGCGGTGCTGGTGACTCCCGGTGCCACGGCTTATCTCCTCACTGACAGTTTTGGCAAAATGATCCTCATCTCGTGCGGCCTGGGGGCGGTGACGGGAGTGGGAGGAGCCTGCGCCAGCTACTTTGCGGACGGCGCGCCCGGCGGTTGTATCGTCACGCTGCAGGCGCTCATCTTCGTCTTCGTGTGGATCTTCGCACCCCGTCACGGACTCATCGCCTCGCGCCGCCGGCGGGCGGACGCCATTGCCTGAACCTGGTATGAACCGCCTGCTGGAACCCTTTCAATTCCGCTTCATGAATGAGGCGTTTCTCGCCGGCGGGATGGTGGCGCTCGTCTGTGCTGTGCTCTCCTGTTATCTGGTGCTGAAAGGCTGGTCGCTCATGGGAGACGCCGTTTCTCATGCGGTGCTGCCGGGCATTGTGCTTGCCTATTGGGTGGGTGCGCCGCTGGCTCTCGGCGCTT